>CAYTUB010000044.1:9263-25768 GCA_964441145.1 uncultured Acidimicrobiales bacterium | reverse complement strand
ACGCCTGCGAGCACGGCGTAGCTCACGTGATCGCCAATACCGCCCTTGTAACCGGCGCTAAGCGGGCCAGTGAGGCCGCCACCGCTGGTGTAGCCACCAATGATCGCTGCCGTCGCCGCCGCAAATGCGATGCCGATATAGAGCTTTAGGCCAGTTGGAATAAGTCCAGTCATTCGACGCTCACTTCGTGATCGTGATCAGATACCACACGGGCAGATACACGATGATCGTTGAATACCAATAGATCGCTGCGGCTTCGATGCCATCAGCGTTTTTCGAGTTGAACTGTCCGGCGATCGCACGAATCATCATCAGGAGAACAAAGACGACGGCGATCGCCAGAAAGACGATGTAGCTGCTGTAAATGACGTACAGCAGCAGCGCTGGGGTAGATCGGTCGATGGGCAAACCGAAGTCCTGGATGGCGAACACCATCTGGTTGATGACCGCGGCCCCCATCAAGATGGTGAGTCCGAGCGCCACGTAGGCGTTGCGGCGATCGTCGTTGCGGACTGCCTGCACGGCCCATGCCATGAACAATCCGCCCGCCCATGTGGTGAACATCATCATCGTGCCGGGTGCGATCTGGACCGCACCTTCAGGGAACCAGAGTGTGCCACCGAGTCGGTTCTCGACGAGGAACTCATTGTTTTGGCGGACCGAAATGTAGACCGCGAAGAGTCCAACGAACACCATGATCGAAGACATGGCTGCAAACGCTGCCCCGACGAGCAGGGTGCGGCTGCGGCCTACCTCAGCGACAGGTGGGGCCTGAACGGCTGTTTGTGTCGCCATTAGTTGACCTCCAACATTTCATCGAGAAGTGGTTCGGCGGAGCGAATGGGTCCGAATGGTTCGACGAAGTTGCCCACTGGCGGAGGCGAGGGCGATGCCCACTCGAGAGTGAATCCATCCCACGGATCGTCCGGAAGTAGCTCGGAGTCGCGCAGGGCGGGAAGTATCAGGCCGAGGATCGAGAGAGCGCCAACGGCCATCAAGATGACGCCGATGAAGGCGAGGACGTTCATGGTTTCGATGGTTCCGTTGTTGACCGCTTCGAGGCTGATGTCGGGCTGACCAGCAAAGGCGGAGACGAGGTCAGCAAGACCAGCGAGCGACGCGCCACCGGTGAGCACCACGGCGCCCATGATCCCAATGGGGTCTGCCGTGTAGCCACCGAAGAGCTTGGGGCTCCAGTACCCCAACGCTCCAATGCCCGATGCCACCACTGCAGCAAATACCAAGGTGAGCTGGGCGGTAGCCGAGGAGAGCAAGACATTGTCCTCGGCGAGTGCTTCCCAGAAGAAGGGGAATGCTCGAATCTCACCGACGACTACGGCGATGAGCAGCAGTGTCGCTCCCATCATGGATCCAACCCCAGCTGCGCTGGGCTTGGGGAACTTGCCGCGACGAATCGTGTCTGCCATACCGCCGAGGATGCCGAGCAGAGGAAGCGCAATGATCAGGGCGAAGGCAACAAACAGGAATTCTTCGTAGATGAAGTTTCCTTGCTCGCTCTCGGGGAGCTGCGGGTTCTGGAAGACGGGGTCGGCACCACGAGAGAGCGCACTTTGCGCCCACGCACCAAAGCTCAGGAGACCAAAGAGCCCAATCAATCCGAGAATGATGTCTCGGTTGACCTGTCGTTGCTTGAACATGGTCGGGACGATTTCGGCGACGATACCGAGCACGGGAATTGCGTACGCGTAGATCTGGGGTTGTGACCAGGCCCATTCAAGGTTGCCCCAGAGCAGGTCGCGGTTGCCGAAAGCGATGGGCTCTCGGCCTTGGAGATCGGCGTAGGCGAAGATCAAGTTGGCGATCAACACAGGAAGTGACAGCAACCAAACAGATGTCGCGACGAGCATTGACCAGCTAAAGACCGGCACACGCTGCAGACTCATGCCTGCGGGGCGCAGGGCGATGATCGTGGTGGCGATACAGATCGATGCGGCGAGCAGCGAAATGATGATGAACCCGAGCGACGTCATGGTGAGCAACGTGCCCTCAGAGCGAGTGGCGTTTGCTGGCCCGAGTCCACCGTCGGCGCCAAAGACCGAGATGATGTGCACGATTGCGCCAACAAACCATGACCAGAACGATGCGGCGGCCAATCGCGGAAACGCGATCGACGGCGAACCGATCTGCAACGGCACGATTGCCGTCGCGATGCCGATGAACAATGGCAGCGCGACCAGGAAGATCGCTCCGGTGCGGTAGAGCACCCAGCCCTGGAAGTAGGTGGCGTTCGACCCGAAGATCTCCGCGCCGCCCAGCGAGAGGCGTTCCAGATTGGTCACGATGCCAAGAATCGACACGAGAACGAGGAACAGCAGCGAAGCGCCGATCCACATCCGGCCGACACTTTTGTGGTCGTTCAAAGCCAGCGCAGCAGTAGGTACGGCCGCATCCGAGGACGTGTCGACGTCCTCATGAACTTCTTCTTGCGTTTCAGTCGCAGTCATTCGTAGTTATCACCCTTGGGCGTATCGTCACCTGTGGCGTTCCCGGGCGCGTCCCTTGCGGGCAGCGTCAGAGATTGCGTCGCTCCATCCAGCGACCCCCCGATGGTATTCGGGAACTCGCGCAATGCGGCGTACACACGGACACTATTTGGCGCGCGACTTCGCGCTCAAGGCCAAGGGCACGGCCGACTGTCACATGCATTCTTAATTAGGGGCACCCTTTTTGGTCACCACACGCGGTCGTTTAACTGCCGACGGGCACGTAATGAGGTTTCTCAGACCATGTCAAAGGGCGAGTTTCGCATGACAGGCGCCGCACAGAAATAGCAAGAGAGTGCAGTGACTGGAACCATTGCCCCGCATTCGCACGGAACCGCGGTTCGTTGGCGACGAAGATCACGGCGGCCGTCGGTCTGGTCCAATTGGTCGATCCGTTGTTCAAGGTCGGCGAGCTCGAGGTCGGAGTTGGTTCGTGAGAGCCGAGAACGTATCGAGCCCGACATTGCCCCCGCTCAAGGTCACGCCGATTCGCATGCCCGGCTCAACAAGGCCGCGATGAATCGCGGCGGCGAGCGCTGTTGCCCCGCTCGGTTCGACGACGAGCTTGTGGTGCAGGAACAGCAGTCGCATGGTCGAGATGATCTCCTTATCGGAAACGGTTGTGAAGACATCGGCCCGCAACGAATTGACCGACCAGGTCAGTGGCCCAGGGGCGAGGGTTTGTTGGCCGTCGGCGATGGTGCGCGGCACTTCTGGGAGCGTGACGATGTGGCCGGCCTCTCGGCTGCGAACGTGATCGTCACCAGCTTCGGGTTCTACGCCAACCACGATCGTGTTCGGACTAAGGGCCTTTGCCACCGTCGATGAACCGGCCAGAAAGCCTCCCCCGCCGAGGCAGACGAACAACATGTCGAGACTTTCGACCTGTTCAAACAACTCGAGCGCGGCCGTTCCTTGGCCTGCCATCACGTCTCGATGGTTGAACGGTGGAATGATCACGCCGCCGCGCTCGGCTTGAACCCGTGCAGCTACCGCGGGACGATCCTCGGTGTATCGGTCGTACTCAACGATCTCTGCGCCCCAGTGCTCGGTGGCCGCCCGCTTTAGCGCTGGCGCGTCAGTGGGCATGACGACGGTTGCCGAGCAGCCGCGCAACGCAGCGGCCCGACTGATCGCCTGCCCATGATTTCCCGACGAGAAGGTCACGATCCCGGACTGGCGTTCTTCTTCGCTCAAGGCGGAGATGGCGCTCGTCGCACCGCGGAACTTGAAGGAGCCAGTGCGTTGCAGAGACTCGGCCTTACAGAACACCTCGGCACCCACGAGGTTCGAGACCACCGTCGATGACACCACAGGTGTCCGCAAGACGAACGGCGCAATCCGTTTCGCGGCGGCTTCGACGTCGTCGATTTCGATTGCCGGCGGTATGTCAGCTTCCACTACAACTGCAACCTAGCCGGTGCCGTGATCAGCCCTAACCCACACGGGACAGCGTTCCATCACTCGTTCTGGAATGGACTCCAAAGGACTTCACCGGTCGTGGCGTCGAGCGCAGACAGGCGGTTCCCGATAAGGACGTATGCGATGTCCTCACTCACCGCCACATCAAAGGCGGGGGCAAACTCCAGTCGCACCGACCACAGCGTCTCTCCGGTTCGCGAATCTAGGCGGGCGATTGTGCCATCGAAATCGAGTCTCCAGATGGAGCCCTCATCGAATACCAAGAGCTCTGAGGGTTCGAACCGACTACCGACTGCGCGAAACGCGTTGACGCCCCAAAGTTCGCTTTGTGTGTCAAGTTCGAATCCAATGACACGCTCGCCCGTCCGGATGATCGCAACGCCATCGGTGACCTCAAAAACTTCGTTGCGATCTGGATCTTGAAACTGCTCCGGAAATTCTTGGTCCGAAATCAATTCGCCGCTGGCGACGCTGAGCGTGACCACACGAACGTCCTGCGACCCTTGTTCGCCTCCGAAGACCGTTAACTGTTCGCCGTCCAAAAATAGGTCGTCGCAACGAAGGTCGTTCTGCCAAAGTCCATTGCCTGTGGCTGGGTCGACCGCTTGCACCCCCGAGGTCGCAGATTGGCCGCAGGAGTAGACGGCACGTTCGTCTTCCGCGACGAAGTTGAAGTCCCCGTCTGCGGTCCACAGTTGTTCGCCAGATAGCAGATCGATAGCAATAGCGTTTCCTACTTCGTCGGAGTACACCGCTGTCGACTCCCCGGTCGCGACAGCAGGTACTTCTACGGAGGCAGCGGCCGGTTCGACGACCTCCGATGAGGGAGCGGGAAATGGAGTGCGGGAAGCCAGCTCGCCGGTTGTGTCGAGCCCCAGCAGGTCTCGAAAGCCAGCTACGGCGAGTGCATCTTCAGCAACGAGGACCGATGCAGGGGATTCGAAGTGGTCGAGAGAGCGACAATCAACCCCCAGGCAACCTGTTAGCAGTCGATCACCAAGAGGTTCCTGAAGTGTGATCTGGTCCTCACGGCCTCCTCCTTCGGGAGGGCAGCCGTTCGATGGGTCGATCCTGCGGGTCACTGAAGTACGGATTTCAACCGCGTCGTCGGATTCATCAAACTCAAGTTGTCTGTGAGTCTCACACGCACCCGCGTATGCGCTGACGGTAAGCGTTCGACGGTCCTCGCTGAGTTCTTCGAGCTGCCACGAGTTGGGTTCGATGCGTCTCTCAACCGTGCGCTCGAACCCGCTGCCCCCGTCGTCGGCCGGTTCTTCATCGACGGAGTCTTCGGTGCCGGGTTCACTGCTGACAGCGCTGTTCTCGACCGTTTCGTCCCGCTGCTCTGGTTCACTGGCTTGGGTCGCTGTCGGCGGCTCGGCGCTGTCGTCGAATGCGGCGTTCGTTGTCGAAGCGCACGCAGCGGCTATCAGGCTGATCACTACGAACATCAGAACGACCCAGCTGGTCTTCACGCCAACGTCCTCGCGCAATGCATAGTCTTAGGCCTCGAGGAGCTCTTGGTCGTTTCCTCGTTCGACTGCGGAAGCGACGGTCGGGACCCTCAGTGATAGCCACACAAAGCCCAACACGAACAACCCCGGTGCGAAGAGGAGTGGCCAGCTCAGTGTGATGTCGGCGTCAGCAACCGATATCAAGGCCAGGGTGTCGCCGCCATCGAGGTCGCTCAGTTCGACGGTTACGGCGTCGTAGGACCCACAACACTCCGATGAAAGAACTGCTGCGCCTCCGAGCGTTCCGCCCTGGAAACCGGCTGCCTGAAGTTCCGCTCGGACCTCCAAATCACTCACCCCGGTGTACGTGCGTTCGGCGAGAACGAAGTCACCAGAGTCAAAGAGCGCAAGGCGGTGGCGATCGTCCGTGGAACGCTCGCCAATGTCGGCGGGCACGATGTCGAGAACCTCTCCACTCAAACGCCAGACCGACGCAGCGGGGTACAACAAGAGAAATAATCCAACCGCGCCAAACGCCAGTCGCACCGCATTCCCACCGAGACTTCGCCGTTCCTTCGCCATAACCAACGGTACAACGCAGGTTGGGCCCGAGGCTAGGCCATGAGGCCCGGCAGGGTTGCGAAACCATAGAAGTAGCCTGGTGTGTGATGAGCACTTCCCCCGAAAAGGCCAATGAGATCTTCGACGAAACCGTGGCGGTTCTCGCCACGTTCGGATCTGGCATCGAAGCCGAGAACATGAATCCTTGGTTGTCCTTGCCTAAGGCCAACGAGAACGGACGACCGGTTGGCATCTTTGCAATGAAACACCTCGCCGCCGCGGGCAACTGCGGCGTAAAGATCGGCCCGTACTCCAGGCGAACGACGCTGCTGTGGGTCTCCCCTGTCTTGGCGGTCGTCGAGCCCACACAGTCGAGCGTGCGTCGAGCCAACATCTACCGCTTCCCACCAGGCTTTGGCCCGGAGAGCTGTCAATCCGTCGAGGATCTTCCCAAGAGTGAGAACATCATTCTCGAATCGACAGATGCCTGGCAAGAAATCGAAGAACTCTTCGAAGCCATCGAAGGCGAGTAGCCGAACAGGTCAGCCAAGTTCAATATCGCCGTCGGGGCGTTGGCGTAGTTGCGGGCCGTCGCTTTTGTGTTTGTTGTCGGCGGCGCAGAGCATGTCGAGGTTGGCCAGGCTTGTTTCGCCCTGCTGACTGCGGGGTTGACGGTGGTCGGCGTGAAGCCACGTGTGGTTGGCGTCGCAACCGGCTGTGGAGCACCGGCCTCGGGATTCGACAAGTTTGATGTAACGAAGACAGTCTGGGAACGCCCGGGTTTCATAGGACGCTTCTAATGTCGCGTTCTTCGCTCCGAGCACCTGTCTTCGCACATTGGCTTGCATAGCAAGAACCAACGCATATTTGGGGTGAATTGGCGTTCCATCAATCAGCTCACAACGGCCATCAACACTGTTCGGATCCAACACCGACAGGAAATCCTGCTCAGAAGGATCCTTCTCGAGCTGGCCGATCGCGTGCATCAACACTTTGAGCGACATCACGACATGGATCAACGGCTTCTGCGATGCGCTGGTGCGTCCAGCGCCGCGGTTGACCAGATTCGAGAAGGCTTGCGCCCGCCGTTGGGTCACCGTGCGGACCGCTCCGCACTCGTTGTCCTGATTAAACAACGCCGACTGTTCATCACCCAACTGTTGTTTGAGCGTTTCGCCGGTAACTGGATCGAGATTGAAGTTCCCAGTGACACGGCCATCTGGCAGCGTCCGAATGTTCACGCTGTTCTCCACGTCGTGATCTTCGGGCTCAGGGCCATCCTGATCGTTGACCAGCAACCATTCGGTGAACAGCTTCGTGAAGTCGGGCCATTCAAAATCTCGGGCCCACTCAACAAAAAGGTGTTGGTCGCGGGCCATGGCGTGACGGACCCGAATGTTCTCACCCTTTTGCAAATGCAGAACATGGTCACGAGACATCCGGCTATCGAGCACCGCGTCTTCTAGCACCGGTAGTTCACGAAGGAACCGACCAACACGAAGATCAGCACGAACGGTTGCGGGGCAGGCATGCATGTCGGAACCCAACACCTGGGCCATGGTGCGCTGCCGTGAATCCAACGGAACTCCGGCAGCATCTGCTTCGGCCATCGTGACCGCGATCGCGGCGTCAAGGGATTGACGGAACGTTTGCAACGTACGAGCACGCTGGCGCAACTGTTTGCGAGACATACACGAAACAGGTTCCGCAGCGAGGTTCTTGAGTGCATGACCGGCCAGGTCGATTGGGTGAAGCTCCCACTCCGGGTCGTCGCTCACCTGTTCCCAATCCATAGACTAATTATATCGAACTGATGTTCGCTTCACAAGTCGTCAAGTTCGCTTCTTTCCTCAGATAGAGGCGGACATCCGGTGCCTGCTCGGACGCTGCGCATCCTGCGGACATAGGGTTCGAGCATGATCACAATCGACGATTTTCTGCGCTTTTCCGCGGGAACGCTTGAGAGCTTTCGTATAACACTGGAACGCCTTGACGAGTCCACGATCAATTCCCTGCCCCCGCTTCCAGAACCGAACTCGCCCTACCAGCTCGCCATACACACCGTCAGCGCAGTGGATTGGTGGACCAGCCACGTCATCCTCGGCAACCCGACCGATCGCGACCGGCCCAAAGAGTTCACTGCGACAGGAAGTCTTGTCGACGCGATCGAACGGATCGACGCGTGCGAGAACAAGCTACGAGAGCTCGCTCCCCTGCTCGCAACGGCGACCGATATCGCACCGGGACCTCGCGCCGAACAGGAGCTCGGCCCGGAATGGACCGTCGGCGCGTGCCTGATTCACGCCTATGAAGAGATGGCCCAGCACCTCGGCCATCTCGAAATAACAGTCGACCTGCTAACGACCTAGCCCAGAACGAGGATGTCGACGCCCATCGCAACGAAGAGTGCGGTGAGGTACGTCAACGAGAAGGTGAACACCTTCATGGCTCGCTTGGAGTCAGGGTCACGAAGAAGCTGCACCGAGTAGAAGGTGAACATGCCACCCGTGATGACCGAGGTCGCGAGGTAGATCCAGCCGAGATCGGCGATCGGGCCGAAGGCAACTCCCACAGCCCACACGGCCAGTGCGTAGGCAACGATCTGGCGAGACGTGGACTCGAGGCTGGCAACCGAAGGCATCATTGGAACGTCAGCTGCTGAGTAATCGTCCTTGTACTTCACAGCGAGCGCCCAGAAGTGTGGTGGCGTCCAGAGGAAGATCACCATGAACAGCACGAACGGTTCGAGCGAAAGCGTGTTGGTTACCGCAGCCCAGCCAACGAGGACCGGCATGCATCCTGCGGCTCCACCGATAACGATGTTTTGCGAAGACGTTCGCTTGAGCCACAGCGTGTAGATGAAGATGTAGATGGCCGCAGCGGTGAGCGCCAGCACCGCGGAGAGAGGATTGACGTATACGGCGAGCCATGCGCCCGCAATGACGAGAAGGCCCACGGAGAAGATCAACGCGTTTCGGGGAGCGATCTCGCCCGTGACGATTGGGCGACCCTTGGTGCGCTTCATGATCTTGTCGATATCTCGGTCGACGTACATGTTCACGGCATTGGCACCACCGGCGGCGAACGTACCGCCGATCATGGTCGCGACGATCAGCCACAAACCGGGAAGACCCCGTTGGGCAACGATCATTGTGGGCACGGTCGTGATGAGCAGCTGGACGATAATGCGTGGCTTAGTCAGCGCGACATAGGCCGCGGCGGTCGACCGGGACTTGGTTTCACCAGGAGCGAGAGTCGTCACAACAGGCATCGTAGAGTGCGAACCGCCGTTTCGGCCATCGCAGCGGGGCGTATCGTTGTCACATGTCCTTAACAGCGCAACCACCGGTGTCGACCACACCGCCGTCGGAGCCACCGACGCTGCTGGGCCGTCCGATCGGCTTTTGGACTCGCTTTGCGCTTATTTGGCTGATGGCCATCACCGTCTCGGGCGCGGCTGTGCGGCTCACCGGTTCGGGTTTGGGTTGTACCGATTGGCCGACCTGCTCCGTTAACGAAGAGCTCGACGCTCCGGCCTTTCACTCCACGATCGAATTTGGCAATCGTGTCATCTCCGGGCTGGCCATCATTCCTGTGGTGGCTGCAGCGATTCTGGCCCGCCGCTCTCGCCCAGATCTCCGAGCAACAATCGTTGGCCTGGTCCTTGGCTTTATTGGCCAGGTCGTGCTCGGGATGCTCGTCACCCGAACCGAACTCGACCCGCGTGTTGTTCTCGGGCACTTTTTGTTGTCGATCGTGTTGATCTTTCTCGGAGTGGTTCTCGACTACCGGGCAAGGCACGCCGGCGGTGAACGAGCACCGCTTAACGCAACGCAACGAACGCAGCGCACACACGCCTACGTCGTGACTGCGTTGGCGACCGTGGTCATCGTGCTCGGCACGCTTGTTACTGGCTCTGGTCCACACACGGGCTCCGAGGCATCGGGCGAGCCGATCGCACGCCTCGGTTTCGACATTTTCGAGATCACGCGGATCCACTCCATCGCGGCATGGATTTTAGTGCTGTCGATCGTTGTCGGCCTATGGCGTTCTCGTCCGGCCGCCACCACATCAGCGACGAGCGCGCTCGCCTACAACTGGTTCATGAGGATCGGTGTTCTCGCCGTCGCCCAGGGCGCAGTTGGCTATATCCAGTTTGCGATCGGCGTGCCTGTCGAGTTGGTTGCCCTGCATATTGCGGGCTCGGTGCTCCTTTGGACCGCCGCGTCGTGGTATGCCCTGGTGACAACCTTTCCGCCCGTCGAGCAACCAGTCTCGGCGCCTGAACCCACCCACGCACGATGACCGCACCACTTGAAGTCTCCGAACCAGATCTTGATATCGCCATCCTGACCGAAAGCGATGTCCCGTGGATCGTGCTCGTGTGGAACGACCCGATCAACCTCATGTCGTACGTGACCTTCGTGTTCAAGAAGCTGTTCGGCTACTCGACAGCCAAGGCGAACGAGTTGATGATGGACGTTCACGAGAAGGGTCGCGCCGTCGTATCGAACGGCACGAAGGAAAAGTGCGAAGCCGATGTGGCGCGCCTGCACGAGCACGGCCTTTGGGCCACCATGCAAAAGGACGACTAGCAGTGTTCTCGTTGTTCAAGGTCAAAGACGGTGAGATCGCGGTGCGCCTCGACGAGGGTCTTCGCGCGCTTCTGCAAAAGGTCAGCGAAGAGCTGCGTGAGGTGTTGCTCGTCGATGACGCCGACCACATCGCTCGCCTGTATCCGCCGGCCTATCCCGACGACGAGAAGCTCCAAAGCAACTACAACGACATGGTCCACGACCAGTTGCTTATGGCGCGCCTCGACGGTATCGACAAGCTGCAGGCCAGTGTCGATGACGAGATGATCTCGGTGGAGCTCGCCGACATTTGGATGAACACCATCAACCAGGCGCGCCTCGTGCTGGGAACCCAGCTCGACGTAAGCGAGGAAGACGGAGCTGTCGAGGAAGGCGACCCGAACCTGCAAAGCAAGATCGTCTACCAGGTGCTGTCGCACATCCTCGAAGACCTCACGAGCGCCCGGATCAAACTGCTGTAAGAGTGTCTCCACCATGTTCTTCTATTGCATTTTAAAACGAACACCTATCTAAATTGATACATGCATGTGCCGATTGATCTGCATGCAAACAGTGCGGGCTGGGGCCATCGGAAGACGCCGAGTACTTGGCGGTGGAGCCGCCGCAGCGGCTGTCTGGGTCTCGCCATCGGTGATAGGCCTCGATCGGGTGGCAGCGGCGCAAGGGTCATGCGGCTTTGCGCCTGTTCAGGTCGACTGGAGTGACCACTCGGACACGTTCCCCACGGTGGTCACCGCCAACGACGGCACGGTCGTCACGATCCAGGCGCTTGACCCATCGGGCGTGGCGAACACAAATCTGCTGGGACGCGTCTTTCCCGCAACCCTGAGCGGCCGCGACGAACCGATCATCATGGCGATGAGCGGAGCCTCGAACGGCCAATTCACCGAACTCGTGTTCACCTTCTCGACCCCGGTCCACCTCTGCTCCGAGCTCATTGACGTCGACCGTGCGCAGAACGGTTGGGAAGACACTATGGAGATGCTCGGAACACTCAATGGGGTTGCCGTAGACCTCACTGCCTCCGATGTTGTCACCGGTCCGACCAACACCTTCGTCGGAACGAACACCTTGGTTGGCACGGGTCCCGCGGCGCAGGCAGCGACCGATGGAAATGCAACGTTCAACTATCCAAGCCCGATCGATAGTTTCACGCTTCGCCACCGGGACAACTCGACCTTCACCGAAGCCCAATACATCGGCATGCACGACCTTCGATGGTGCTGAGTTAACGGCCAGAGCGATTCGAGCAAAGCGACATCAACGTGAAGAGGGGCGCCCGACAAACGACGGGTACCTGCTAGAACAAACCGATGCCGGTTGCTGGAATCTTCGAGCGAATCCAAGGACTCTTCTCGTCCGCACCAGAGTTTCCTGAGTTCCTCGCGGAGTGGGACGACCTGCTCGACGACCAGATGATGCACTGGGATCAGCTCACCGATGATGAGCAGGAGCGCTTGGAAACGCTGACGCTGCATTACATGAACGAATGGCGCTGGGAGGCCCAGCACGGCTTCGAACTGACCACAGAGATGATCGTGCTGATCGCTGCATCAGCATCGGTACTCGTCCTCGAGCTCGACTTCGATGCCTACCGAGGTATGAAATCCGTGGTCGTAGGCGAGACAACCATGGTCCTCGACCAAGAACGCGCCGGGCCGGGTGGTCTAGTGACCGCAGGCCCCGTTGCCGCGCTCGGACACACCAGCCCGCGTGGCCCGGTGTTTCTTGCGTGGGATGCCGTGCAGTCGGGGGCGGGTCGAAGTGGTCAAGGTTTCAACGTGACCTATCACGAGTTTGCTCATCGATTGGACTTCAGCGATGGCATCGTCGACGGCACGCCGATCCTCGAGAGCGAGGCCGACTATCCCAAGTGGATCGAGGCATCGACCAAGCTGTACGAAGCGGTCCGCAACGGTATGGGCCCGCGGCTGTTGCGGGACTATGCCGGCACGAACCCCGCGGAGTTCTTCGCGGTAGCGACCGAGGTGTTCTTCGACAAGGGCGCCGCCATGGAGCGCGAACTTCCCGACCTGTATGCCGTGATGCTCTCGTACTACGGCCAAGACACCGCCGAGCGAGACCGACGTGTGCGTCGCGCCCAGAAGCGAAAGCGAGACTCGTCAGCAAAGCGCCGCAAGATGCCAGTCCGCGGTGCCTCCGGCAAACGGCGCCGCTGATCCCTCGCCATCGGGGGAACGTTTTCCCGGAGCGAAGCAAGGATGAAAAGGCAAGTTTCTCGAAGGCGCGTTAGCGCCTGCGAGAAAACTGGCACCCCCAACGGGATTCGAACCCGTGTTACCTGCGTGAAAGGCAGGCGTCCTAGGCCGCTGGACGATGGGGGCCAATGGTTTGCCGAAGCGAACCGGGAGACCACGATACCGCGCGCGTCCCCGCGATCCATCCCGAGATTTTCCCAGCCTTGGCTGGGGACCTGTGTCGCGTGTCATGGTAGCGCTATGCAGATCGACGTGGCACCCGATGATTCGCCCTGGCGGGGTGAGGATTTTTGGTCGGGAACGCGCGCCCCGGTGACGAGTGCGATGGCGCTCGACCCGCGTGTGTATACGAGCGACGAGTTTTTTGCCGACGAACAGATTGCAGTCTTTGAACGTGGTTGGGTGTGCGTTGGTCTCGCGGCAGAAGCGGTTGAGGGGAGGATGCTCGTGCGACAGGTTGGTCGCCGATCCATCCTGATCACCCGCAGCGACGACGGCGTCTTGCACGGCCATCTCAACTCGTGTCGCCACCGCGGCACAGAGCTCGCCGACTCCGACTGCGATATCGCAAATACCATCCGCTGCCCGTACCACCGGTGGGGGTATTCCCTCGACGGTTCACTCAAATCGACGCCCCGCTTCGACGACGTGCCACGTGATGACTTTGATCCGGCCGACTACGGGTTGGTCGATGTCCGAGTCGAGACGTGGGGCGTGTTGCTTTTTGCGTGCCTGTCCAGCGACACAGCGCCGTTGCGCGATTGGCTCGGCGATCTGCCAGAGCGGATGGAAGGCTACGGACTCGACGACTGGTCGATGGCGGAGTCTCAGTCACTCGACATCGCGGCCAACTGGAAGCTGGTGAGCGAAAACTTCCAGGAGTACTACCACCTCACGTGGGTCCACCCCGAGCTCGCCAAGGTGTCGCGTGTCGATGACCACTATCGCTACCAAGGTCCGGGCATGTACTGCGGTCAGACCACCACGCCGGTCAGCAGCGATGATCGCGACGACTGGCTGTCGCTGCCACCGGCGCACGGACTCGATGAGAGCGATTCGGTGAGCGGCCGTTTCGTGGCCATCTTCCCGAACGTCTTGCTTTCGGTACTCCCCAACCATGTGTTTGTGATGCAACTCGATCCCGTCGCACCCGGGCTCACGCGGGAACGTTGCACGTGGCTTCTCCCTCCGGCTGGGAACGGAACCGATGACGAGTCGCCCAACCCGGCTGCCTTCGAGCAGATGCGTGCTTTTTGGCTCGACGTCAACGCCGAGGACATCGACATCGTTCAGCGCGGTCAACGCGGTCTCACCAGAGGCGCAGTGCCCCCGGGTCCGCTTGCTCCGCGCTTTGAGGAGCCGTTGCACCGGTTCCACAACATGTTGGCCGAGCTCATGACCGTCGCCGATCCGGGCACCATGGTGGTGCCCGGCGGTGACGATGGTTCAGGTGGTTCGCTCTATGGCTCCGGCGAAAACCCTTCGCCTCCCGCCATCGAGCAGTCCGCTGTGAGCTAGCTGATCTCGACGGTCAACGTGTAGCCGCCTTCGCTCTGGTCGAAGAACGACCTGGCCTCGATGGAGTACGTCCCCGGCGTCGGTGATTCGATGACGATTTGGCTGTCGAAGCCACTCGGCAGGTCAGCGCCATCGTGGTCGTCGTTTTCGACGATATCGACCGGGGTGTAGACGATAAGAAGCGGGTCAAGACTGCCGTTTCCAATCATGGTGATCGTGAGTGTCTCACCTTCGGTCAGCTGGAACTCGTAGACGTCGAAGGTGTTGACGGTCAACGTCGAGCTGTATACGCCAGCGCCGGGAATCGTGATGAACTCGTCGATCTGTGCCGTAGGGCCGTCATCGAATTCGAATTCGTCGGGGTTGAGTTCCAGGTCATCGAAGTCATCGAGCTGTGGCAGTTCCTGAAAGTCTTCAAAGATGGAGTCATCAAAGTCTGGGTCTTCGATGATGATCTGGTCCTGGGGAAGCAGTGAGCCGCCGGCGAGGCCGGCCAAGGCGTCCTCGATATCCAAGATGCTGCTCGGACCGTCTTCGAAGATCGAATCGAAATCGTCGAGCATGGTCGTGAACGCATCGTCTTCGAGGTCCTGCAGCCACCCAACCACTCCGTCCATCGTGGTGGCGATTGGAGATACGTACCATTCACCGTCAACCTGACGGGTGGTGAGCGAGACACCCGGGAACTCGTTTTGGAGCTGATCGAACACTAAAGCGAGCTCCTCGCTACTCGTCCCTTGGTCCTCGATGCATCCGGATTCGTTGATGTTTGGCCCAGTGATTGAGTACGCCGAACACTGACCGTCGGGGTCGAGAGTCACCTCACCATCGATGATGTCACCGGCGATCTGTCCGCTGACAACCGCTGTCCGAGCATCGGTATCCACGCTCGCTTCGATGTTGACGCTCTGGCCCTCGAGTTGACCGACGACCGATATCGACCGCGGCGTCACCTCAAGCGAGCCATTACCGACGGTGCCCGCATCGAACTCGCCGCTGATCAGTTCTCGGCTGTATGACAACGTCACATCGAGGTCAGGGGTTTCGACTTCGATGTCGAGCCCTCGAATGGTGACCACAGCCTCGTCGCCGTCGACATCTGCTTCTAAGTCAAAGTTCGTGATGTCCCAGGTAACTCCATTGGCTGCCAACTCGCGGTCGAGATCGTCCAATCCTTGCTGACCATCGGAGACAAATAACGGTGCATAGCGGTAGAGAACGGCCAGTTCTTCGGGATCCATACGGCCGATGAGCCCTTCGAGGTCGAGGTCGACGACCTCGCCAAAGAGCGCCTCGACGGCCGCCTCGGGACTCTCCGAGCCGAGTGCAATCGGTGCATCGGCGGCGACGGGAAGGGGTTGGCCTGTCGCAAGCCGCGCGTTCTCGGCCATGGTGAACATCATCGATACGAACCAACGCCCATCACGTTCTACGAACACGATCGGCACGTCGGCTGCCTGAATTGGTTCAACCTGGCGCGGCTCATCTTGGAGGTCGTTGCCCAGGAACTCACGGAACCGGCTCCCAAGAGGCAGCCCATCAGCGTCCAGTTCGCTCGCGAACTCTCCGCCAGTGAAGAAGACGTGGACAAGGTCGGGGTTGTCGGCCACAGAGTCGACTCGGTATTCGACATCGGTGTACTCAAAGTCGACACCGCCGACGGTTCCGTCATTCACGCTGTCGTCGAAGACCCCGATGCGGACCAACTCAGGAAGAATCTCGGTGATGACCGGTTCGGCGATGGCACGTCGTTCAGCGGGTTCCAACAACTCCGCCATCGTGACGAAGTCTTCGTTGTCGAGCGCTTCGATGAGTTCATCGACGGCCTGCTCGGGGCTGTCAGCTCCGCCCGATGCACCGAGAGCGCTCAAGGCAAAGAACCCTCCGCCAGCGAGCAGCACAACCGCGCCCACCACAGCCAGAATCCACGGTGCACGGCTCGGGGCCGGAGCCGGAGGGGCGATCGGAGCATCCATAGGAGTCTCGAAAGCCGGGGACGCCACTCCCGCGTAGTTCGGTGCCGTGGGGACCACTGTTTGCATTGACCGCGGGTCGGGCACTCCAACGACCGGCGGGGCGGGCGGAACCTGCCGACTCGCCACCGGAGGAACCGGCGCCGCAGCAGGCGGTGCAGGAGGGACTGGCGGAACCTGCGGACTCGCCACCGGCGGAACCGGCGCAGCAGGCGGTGCAGGAGGGACTGGCGGTGCAGGCGGAACCTGAGGACTCGCC
>CAYTUB010000044.1:0-9163 GCA_964441145.1 uncultured Acidimicrobiales bacterium | reverse complement strand
GGAACCTGCGGATTCACCGCAGGAGGAGGTGGCGGAGGCGGTACCTGGGGGTCTACTCCCGGGGTCTCCCAACCTTGTGGAACATTCTGTTCGCCTGACTCCCCAGAGGGGTTTCCCGTCGTCATAATTCCTGCCTTTTCGCCAATCCACTGGGTCGACTACCTGGTTGCGTCTCGCCGTCCCAATCATCTAGTCGTCACGGACAGTAGCGCGCTGAAGCGCGAAATTCTTTGCGTACGTGTCCGCCCGATCGACTCAGCGCGGCCGAAAGATGCCGCTACGGAAGGGACCCGAGGTCGTTCGTCGTAACCATGCCCGACGAGATTGCGTGGTCGACGAGTCGAGCCCGACGATCGACGGCTTCAAAACCCTTTTCGCCTCGCAGGCCTCGAACACCTTCACTCGAGAGTCGGGCGCAGAGATAGTCGAGCTTGCGGTCGAGTTTCTTCGCTGACCAGCCAAGTCGGTGTGCAATAGAAGCGTTCGCAGGAAGGTCAGCGGGGTCGGCCGAAGAATCACGAAGCCGGCTCTCGGCCAAGGCCACTACGAGTAGACGTTGTTCGTCGTTGAGTGCGACCACGCCAAATTGGGTTGTCTGATCTGCGTCGACACCATCGGCCATCTCGATCGTCGGCGGCATCAGTGCGTCCTGGCCGGGTCTCGTCCAGCCAAGCTCGTAACTGGTCGGCCCGGCTTCGAAGCGGACGAGACCAGCAGGCTCGCTCAGTGCCGCAACAGCGTCAGGCGGCAGGCGCGTGACTCGGCCAGTACTGCCAACCAAGGTCAGCTGACCGTGCCGACTCTTGTTGGCGAGCCACCACACGCTGTCTTGTTCGAAGAATGTTCCGACGATTCGATGCATGTATTGATTTGCTTCATCGATCTCGATGTCACCGCTTCGACCAAACGTCACCATCGATTCCGGTTGGCCAACCGTCAGCTCATCGATGAAGAAAATATGTAGCTCGTTCACCTGGCACCTCGCTGCGACATCATCCCCATGATGGCGCATCCAAGAGCGACGACCGCGCAAACCGCTGCGACGCCGGCGCCCCAAGCCAAGGCAACGCCCTCAACAACTTGCCCGAGCGCCAGCACAACGAGAACAACCAAGGCCACCAGGATGATCAGCACGGCCGACATCGTCGGGCGTTGTGCCGCGTACAAGATCAGGGCGGCGGCGACAAGGACCGGGAGCAGGAGCCATAACCCGACGACGAAGAGCCGCAAGCCTCCATCGATGACATCGAGCGCGCCCGCTGACGAGATCAAATCGATGCTCGAGCGGGCGCGTCCCGAAATCTGAAACCACGGCAGCACGAGTGTGCACGCGGTAAGGAAACCTGCCCCAACAGCAGCCGCCATCAATGCAGGTTGTCGTCTTTGGGTCGGCTCAGCTGAGGGCACCGATTGCTGCGTCGTAGTCCGGCTCGTCGGCGATCTCACCGACGAGTTGGTTGTGTACGACGTTGCCAGATTCGTCGACGACGACGACCGCACGTGCGCACAAGCCTTCGAGGGGGCCATCGGTCATGCCGACGCCATATTCGGAGAGAAAGCCTGGGTTCTTGAAGGTCGATGCGGTCTTGACCGACTCGATGCCCTCTGAGCCACAGAAGCGCTTCTGCGCGAATGGAAGATCCGCAGAGACACACAGCACGGTCGTGTTGTCGAGCGACCCGGCCTGCTCGTTGAACGTACGCACGCTCTGAGCGCACGTAGGCGTGTCGACCGAGGGGAAAATGTTGAGCACTACTCGTTGACCTGCGAAGTCCGCGAGCGAGATAGCTGCGAGGTCATCGCCGGTGAGTGTGAAGGCTGGTGCGGGGCTGCCGACGGCGGGCAGGTCACCTGCAGTGCTGACGGGGTTACCTCGAAGTGCGGTCTGTGCCATAAGTGTTCTCTCCTCTAAGAAATCAAACGCCACGCTACATGGACTGCTAGAACTTTCGTCATGGGTCGAGTGGGAGCGTCAGCACGTGAGAGTGCTGCCGCGCAACAGCTGACCTCAGCGCGCACGACGCGAAGCCGGATCTCGGATCTCGGTGAGAACGCGCCCCAAGACGTTTCAGAAGCCCACCACATCGCAGATCAGCACGCTGCCTTGCTCGGCTTACCGACGGTGGGATGGAAGGTTGGCTGCACGTCATCAGAAGCGATGCAGCTCCTGAATTCGCCGGGCCCCTTTGCCGGTCGGGTCTTTGAAGGGTCCGTCGCCACGTCGGGTGCCGTTGCCTTCGGGGACCTTGTCGCACCGTCGGCTGAATGCGAGTTCGCGTTCTTATTGGCGGCCGACCTTCCGGGACGCAAGGAGCAGTACTCGATCGCCGATGTCCGTGCCGCGACCGCTGCGGTGGCTCCGGCGATCGAACTGGTCGATCCCCGTTTCGAGAACATGCGCGAGGTCGGCTATCTGAGCCTCATCGCCGACAGCGGAGTGAACGGGGCCGCGGTGATCGGCACACCCGTGCCCGTCGACGACGTGCCCGATCTAGCCGACGTTACCGTGCGCTGTGAGGTCGATGGCGATGAGGTTGGCGTTGGAACTGGGTCAGACATTTTGGGCGACCCGTGGTTCGCGCTCGAGTGGATCGCCAATCATCTGGCCGCTCGAGGACTGAGTTTGAGCGCAGGGCAATTCGTACTCTCGGGAACCTGCACGGGAATCGCCCCGGTAGCAATCGGCGAGAGCGTGCGTGCCGACTTCGGCGACTTCGGCGAAGTTTCGTTCACCTGCGACACGACCTCTTAGCTTCGCTGCTCCGCGAGTGCGGGTTCTGCGGTGTGTGGTGTGGCACGAAGCGAGGTGGCACCCAAGCCAACCAGCACGATGAGCGCCGGGATGATCTGCACCGGATCGCCGCTCGTCCAAAGCTTGATCGCTGTGGAGGTCACGGCCGCAACGGCGATGACCGAAAGCACCGAGCCGTTCCACGGACGCCGGGGCGCCAGCAACGCTGCACGTTCAACTCGATGCACGACCGCAACGATGGCAGCGAGCACGATCATCGAACCCAAGATCGTCGGAATCTTGAAGACCCACCACTCAGCCGAGCCGACCTCATGTGCGGGCAAACCGGTCGTGAACAACATCGCTGCTGTTACGACAACCGCAGCGGTCATGTGCCAGAGATAGACGCTCATCGCGACCGCGTTGGCCGCAACCACACCGGCCCATGCCTTGGGTCGCACGGCCAGCGCATCGGAGATTCGAGGGGCGGCAGCTATTGCAGTAAGGCTGTACGCAGCACCGAAGGTCATAAGCGAAAGGGTCGGCGGGTCGGTTGGCGAGTTCTCCATCCCGGGAGCGTTGACCATCGCAATCGCCCAAGGTCCGCCCGAGAGCACCAACCCAAGAGTGGCGACCCAAAGAGACGCAGCCAGGGCGTAGAGACGACGGCCTGTTGGAAGCAAACCATCACGCCACGTCATGCCCAATACCTGGAAGGCGAGCCAACCGAGTACCCAATTGGCGTGCGGGAGAACCGCCACATCGAGAATCCGCATGGCCTCGAAGCTGAGAAAGGCACCGACGATGAGCGCCCCGAAACGTGCAGGGTTGGCGCGCAGTCTGGGCAACACGTTGGGCGCCAAGGCGGTGTCGATCGTGTAGTTGGCAAGGAACCACAGGGGGATGGCCGCAGCGTGGGCGGCAACGACGGCGACCGCGAACTGGCCGGCCAGCGCGCCGAGAGCCAAGATCACGAGCCACGTTGCAGCAAGAACGATGGCCGGTGGCATCATCCGGCGAAGTCGAGCAGCGATCCAATCTTGAGGACGGCCGTTCTTACGAGCGTGCGAGTCAAGCGACATGGCCGAGGAGAAGCCGCCGACCACGAAGAACAACGGCATGACCTGCAACAGCCACGATGCCCAACCAAGTGCAGGAACGAACTCCAGCGCGTTTCCGCCTTGAAGCTCGCCACTTGCATCCTCTACGGCGACGAGGGCGAGCCAATGGCCAAACGCAACGGCCATCATGGCGAGCACACGATAGAAGTCGATGGCTCGGTTCCGGTCGGCCTTGGTGTGCGCTGCCATCTCGGCAACCGAGATCGACTTCGTCGAGCTGGTCGTGGGCACTGGAGAAGCGGTCTGCGATGTCATGTCCTTATTGGAACAGTTCTCGACCCGACTGGACCCTGGGGATTTCCCCCAAAACCCCCTAGGGGATTACCCGGGGTTGCTAGGGACCAAGATTGACTACTCTCACCTACACGCCCTGAACTATGACTTCCGAGAACCCCACCACCGAGGCATTCCTCTCCCCCAGTGGGGAGAACGCGCTCACGTCTGGGCTCATGCGACCGCTCTGGACGTTCCGCTTGGTTGCGTTGGCCTGGGCAATTATCGGCGTGTTGTTCTCTCAGGAACACCTCGACGAACCTCTCGCTGCGGCCATAGTGCTCGCATCCATGGCCGTAATGACGGCCTTGGTCACCCCCCTGCCGGGTCGGCCTTCCATCTTGAGCACCGACCGGCTCTCCACACTGCTGCTCGAGCTCTCGGTCGGCATCGCTGCGCTCGTTGCCGATGGGTTTGTATACGCCGACGAACGGCCACAATCGCTGCCATGGTCGTGGCCGGCTGCTGGCGTGATGCTGGCCGGCGTCCTGTTCGGGGCACGAGCGGGTTTTGGCGCTGCAGTCCTGATCGGCTCGGCGAGTTTGATCACCGAAGTTGTCCTTCTCGATCGAGACGGGAGCTTTGTCAGTTCGTTCTCCAAACTCGGACTATGGATCGTCGCGGGAACCCTCGCTG
Source organism: uncultured Acidimicrobiales bacterium (assembly GCA_964441145.1). Lineage (GTDB taxonomy): Bacteria > Actinomycetota > Acidimicrobiia > Acidimicrobiales > SHLQ01 > SHLQ01. The sequence continues at coordinate 4,402 of CAYTUB010000044.1, read as the reverse complement.
GCTATGTGGTGCAGCGACTTCGACAGGCCGAACAAGAAATCTCGCTTGCTCGTGCGCGCGAGCAATTCTCTCGTGAGCTACACGACGGCGTACTCCAGACCTTGGCTGTCATCCAACGTCGATCCGATGACAGCGAGCTCGCCGCTTTGGCACGCGATCAAGAGCACGACCTACGGAGCTTTATCTCCGGTGGCGGTCAAACAGAAAGCGTTGCGCCCTTTGAGCCCTCCATCCGCGCTCTTGCTTCGCGTCATGAACGGCTCTATCCCGGGTGCGTGGTGAACGTGGTGGTGGCGAACGATCTACCGGAGCTGGAACCAGCACACATCGAAGCACTTGCTGGTGCGGTCGGCGAGGCGCTCACCAACGCTGGCAAGCACGGTGCTGCGAGCAAGATCACCGTCTACGCCGAACCAACCGAGGACTCCTTTCAGCAGATCCCCGATGATGCTGCAGGCTCTGAGGTGTTCGTCAGTGTGAAGGACAACGGCAGCGGCTTCGACCCCGACACTGCAACCGAAGGCATGGGATTGCGCGGGTCGGTTCGGGGACGGCTCAGCGATGCCGGTGGATATGCCGATATCACTAGTGCGGTCGGGCGAGGCACAGAGGTGACACTCTGGTTGTAGCAAGGCGGCGGTTGTAGGAAACTTCTAACGAACCACGGGAGGTGCGGTTATGGCAGCGGTAAAGGTGGTCATCGCCGACGATCACGCCATTTGGCGGTCGGGATTGCGCGCAGACTTGGGCGACAACTTCACCGTCGTTGGCGAAGCTGGCGATGCCAAGGAAGCAATCGAGGTCATCGAACGGACGGATCCCGATCTGGTCCTCTCGGACCTACACATGCCCGAAGGTGGCGGAATCGCTCTGGCAAAGGCTGTGAGCGGGCAGGTTCCCGTAGTGATGTTGACCGTGTCTGAGGCCGAGGCTGATCTCCTCGACGCGATCGCAGCCGGGGCCCTCGGCTACCTCGTGAAGTCGAGCTCTCCCGACGAGCTGCGCGAGCAATTATGGAAAGCGTCGAAGGGCGAACCGGTTTTCTCCGCCTCGCTTGCGGCGCTCGTACTGACCGAGTTCCGTCGCCTCCACAAAGCGGAATCTCCCGTTCAGGCACTCTCTGAACGCGAACGCGAAGTGCTGCAGTATGTGGCCCGCGGACATACCTACAAAGAGGTCGGCGAGACCCTCTTCATCTCAGCCAAAACGGTTGAGAACCACGTGCGCAACATTTTGAAGAAGCTGCGCCTCAACCGGAAGCAAGAGCTGATTCGCTACGCCGTGGAACACGGCATCGAATAGCTGCTTCGGTGAAACCGCTAGTCGCCGGTCCCGTCTGTCGACTCAAAGAACGTATCGATGATGCTCTCGAACAAGATTGAGTAAATCGACCAGTTCGGTTGGCCATCGGGAACGTCGGGGTTTGGTAGTCCGTAGAAATAGTTGCCTGCGTCAAGGGCATGCCGCATCGCCAGTCCTTCCGAAAGCGAAGACAGCGCGATCTCGCCGTAGTGCCACGCTTTCTCACCGAACTCGGCCCGCGGGCGAAGGCCAAACAATTCAGCCATGGGTTTGTAGAGCCGCTCGATCGTCTCGTTCCGGAGCTCCTCCTCGTTGTCTCGCATCCAGTCGAGAAGATCTTCGTCTCGATTCCCAGCCGGCGCGCTCTGCATGATTGAGCGCATCGCGAGCACGATCTGCCACGTTGATGACTCCGCGACGTTTCGCAGATTGGAGGTCGAAGTGACGCGAATTAGCTCCCGACGCAACTCGTCCTGGCTCAAGCCCTTCGGAGGATCAGCGAGAAATTCGTGGACCTGTTCCATCAACTGTTCCGTAGTGGTCCGGCGTGCTTCGAGCACTCGCATCAAGACCGCTCGCTGAAAGAGCTCTTGAGGTGCCACAACGTCATCACCCGACCACACGGCATAGGCAGAGGACCGGGGTACGTCAGCATCGCGTACGGCTTGTTCGAGATTGACCGCGTCTAAACCGACAGACAAACCCTGCTCAGCGAGAGCATCGATACCCGCCTCAATCAGCTTCTCGCGCGTCTCGCCAGAAGAAAGCCGACTTCTTTTCTTGGATGGCACCACAAATTTTTGACCAGTCCCCCGCCGCATCTCTCCTAATCACGATACAACAAGTCATCGCGCATACTCGTTGTGAGAGGATTGTCACGTGGGAAGCAACCAGCTATGAACGCCATCGAAGTTGAAGGGCTCGTCATCCGCTATGGGGACTTCACCGCTGTCGACGGCGTGGATCTTGAGGTCAAGGAAGGCGAGATTCTCGCGTTCCTTGGACCCAACGGAGCGGGAAAGACGAGCACCATCGAAACCCTCGAAGGATTCCGGCAGCGAAGCGGTGGCCGGGTCGAAGTATTGGGTGAAGATCCCGCCTCGGCGCCGTTGAGCTGGCGTGAACGTGTCGGCATCGTGCTCCAAGAGTCCGAGCCTGTTCCTGAGCTCACCGCGGCCGAAGCGGTCCGTATGCAGGCCGGGTATTACGCCAACTCACGAAACCCCGACGAACTCCTCGAGCTGGTGGGGTTGAGCGACTCGGCCGACACCCGCACCCGCAAGTTGTCAGGCGGCCAGAAACGTCGACTCGACCTCGCCCTTGCACTGGTTGGGAACCCCGCGCTCGTGTTTCTCGACGAACCCACGACCGGGTTCGACCCATCAGCTCGGCGGGAGAGTTGGCAAATGATCGACGCGTTGCGCGACCTCGGCAGCACGGTGTTGTTGACCACGCACTACATGGATGAGGCAGAACACCTGGCCGACCGAATCGTCGTGATTTCCAACGGCAAGATCGTTGCGCGCGGCACGGCCGACGAACTCGCTGCGCAAGTCAACGCGACCACCCAGATCACCTGGTCTCCCGAACCCGACGGACCCGAGGTCCCCGCAACGCTCGGGTGGAAATCCACCCAGACGGGCGCGGTGATCGAAACCGACGACGTCGTACCCGCCCTGGCACAGCTGACGTCATGGGCACTTGACGCTGGTGTCGATCTGCCAGAGCTAAACGTCGCCCGCCCGACGCTTGAAGACGTGTACCTCACCTTGACGGGAACAGATCAATGACCGCCCTACTTCGCCAAGCGAACTTCGACCTGCTGATCTTTCGGCGCAACCCCGCGGCCACGTTCTTCACCGTGATCTTGCCGATCATCTTTTTGTTGCTCTTCACGAGCATCTTTGGAAACGAAGAGGTCAGCCCCGGCGTACGAGCGGCAAACTTCTACGTACCAGGAATCCTCGCTTTGTCGATCATCTCGGCAACCGGAGTCAACCTGGCCATCACCATGACCACTCGACGCGAACGAGGTGTGCTCAAGCGAGTTCGTGGCACCCCCATTCCATCGTGGGTATTCATTGCATCCCAGGCGCTTGCAGGCTTCATGCTCTCGGTCATCATGACCGTGTTGATCTTGCTCATTGGCCGCGTGCTCTTTGACGTGTCCGTGAACGCCAATGGCATCCCGAGTCTCATCATCACCGTATTCATCGGCGCCTTTTCGTTTGCAGGAATTGGACTCGCCTTGACGTCGATCATCCCGAGCGAAGATGCTGCGCCAGCGGTTACCAACGCGGTCTTTCTTCCGCTCTACTTCATTAGCGACGTCTTCATCATTGGCGTCGATACTCCGGACTTCATCGAACAGATTGGCAATATTTTCCCGGTGAAGCATCTCTCAAACGCGCTTCAGGAAAGCTTCGACCCAACGGTGACTAGCGCACCGTTTCCGTGGGAGAACTGGCTGGTGATCGCCGCCTGGGGAGTCGTGTGCGCGGTGATTGCTGCGCGTACGTTCCGGTGGACGCCTCGTAGGTGAGGTAAGAGCCTGAGTTTTTCTAGCCGCCCAGGACAACGGCGAGTACGCCGCCCAGGATGGCGAGTACGAAGAACCCGGTGATCAAGCCACCGATCACGATTGCGGCAACCGCCATGCCCCGCTTTTCTGGATCTCGGCGTCCCGCGTCGATTGCTGACTTCTCCTGAAGACCAATAATCAGTCCGATCGGAGCCGTGATTAGGCAGAAGATTCCAAGAATCGAGAGAACGAGAGCGGTGACAGCCTTGCTCGACTCGGTGAACGCACCAACGCCTGCGACACCAGCTGGCGGCGCTCCGGGGAACCCCCCAGGGGTTTGCGCAGGCGGGGTGCCGGGTGCTTGTCCCGGCGGAGTACCGAACCCGGCCGGAGCTTGGGCAGGCGGAGTACCGAACCCGCCTTGGGCTTCGGCGGGCGGGGCCCCGAAGCTGGTGGGTTCATTGCTGCCCGGAAGACCGGTTCCCGCACTACCCGGAAGATCACCACTCGCAGGCAGACCAGTACCCGCACTACCCGGAAGATCACCACTCGCAGGCAGACCAGTACCCGCACTACCCG
>CAYTUB010000043.1:22515-26997 GCA_964441145.1 uncultured Acidimicrobiales bacterium | reverse complement strand
ACACGTCGACACTGCCGGTCGACAACCGCGGAAGTCGACGTGGTCGTACGCCTCCGGCTCCCTCCCCAACGGAGCTGCTAGGCGCGATTCCGTCTTCCCTTTGTGACACTAAGTGAGATATCTTGCATTTTGGACGGGTAATCGAGGAGTGTTTGGCGTGGGTGCGGTTCGGTGGGGAATGCGGGACTGTAAGACTGGCGACCCCAGAGCGATGAATCAGCGGTCTCCGAGCCGGGCGGGCCTGCTCATCAGCGGCCTCGGGGTTATCTTCCTGCTGATTGCGCTCGTGGCCGGCAGATCTTCGGCCGGCGCAGCAGTTGATGAGGACCTCTTCGTCGATGAGTTCGTCGCGAGCGTGCCAGCGCAGTCACTGGCAGCCGAGTGGCTACCCGATGGCCGTCTTCTCATTCTTGCTCGAGACGGCGTGGTATCGGTTACCGATCTCTCTGGGGCTTCACAACAAGTGCTTCAGATGTCGAATGTGTCGACCGCTGGCGAACGCGGCGCACTCGACCTTGCTCTTCATCCCAACTTCGCCACAAACAATCAATTCTTCGTCTACCACGCAACCGACGAAGTGCAGGCCAAGCTACGGATTGTCCGATACACCCTCGATGAGACAAGCGCATCGGCCACGAAGAACAGTCGTGTCCAGATTTGGGAGAATCCCGGCCCGGATCACACCACGAACTTCCACATCGGTGGCTCACTCGAAGTCAGCAACGACAACAAGCTGCTTTTGACGATCGGCGACGGCTTTCGCGCCGCCGACTCGGCTCTGCTCGATCGGGTCTTCGGCAAGGTGATTCGACTGAACCTCGATGGCAGCATTCCCAGTGACAATCCTTTCGTTGGCACCAGTGGTGCGCTCGACGAGATCTATGCCCACGGGCTCCGAAACCCGTTCCGTTCGTGGGTCGATCCGTTGACCGGCGAGCATTGGGTTGGCGATGTAGGTGGCAATAACGCGACCCGCGCATACGAGGAAATCAACCTCATTGAGCCCGGAGCGTCCTATGGCTGGCCAGCGTGCGAGGGACCACTCGGCGCACCAAAGAACGGCCCGATTTGCCCGTCCGGCACCACCGGTCCCTGGCACTACTATGCCCACGACGTAAACGACTCCTGCTGCTCGAACCGGTCGATCACTCTCGGCGAGAGATACCGCGGGAATGCGATGCCGGCCGAGATGCAGAACGCATTTATCTTCGGCGACTGGGCCGACCGCACACTTCACTGGGTAGAGGCGGAGACCGATGGCACAGCAGGCGCCGTGCACAACATCCCAATCGCTGGAAACTCCCGTCCGATTTGGATCAGCGTGGGACCCGACGACGGCTACATCTATTTCCTCAACTTTCCGTTCTCGACCTCGTTCGAGCTGCGCCGCATTCGTTACACCGGGACGACAGCGAATCCGCCAAGTATCCAATCGGTCCAAGCGACGCCACTGACAGGTCCCTCTCCACTCGACGTTACCTTCAGCGCGGTGGTCAACGATCCCGACGGAGACCCAATCAACTACCTGTGGCAATTCGGAGACGGCACAACCTCGGCCGCCCCCTCCCCCACCCACACCTACACGACCGTTGGCAACTATCAGGCGCAGCTGACCATCACGGCAAACGGTGACTCGGCGAGCTCATCGCTGATCAACGTTCAGGTCGGCGCTGCACCCGAAGTTGAGATCGTGTCGCCGATTGATGGATCGAGTTTCGAGGCGGGTGACGTGCTCACGCTCGACGCCCTCGCAGTCGATCCGGGCGGCGACCCAAACGTTAGCTATGAGTGGTCGGTCGAACTCTTGCACGAAGACCATTCCCATCCGGTCTTTTCTGGCGACACCCGTCAGACGCTCCCATTCGAGATTGCCCGAACAGGACACGACTATCGAGGTGAAACCGGATACCTGATCACGGTGACCGCTACAAACTCTGACGGCGTCAGCTCGACCGAGTCGGTGACGGTCTACCCGTCGAAGGTTGATCTCACCATCGACAACAATCTCGGCTCAGGCACCGTGCTGGTCGATGGCCGAACGCACGTCGTCCCCTTTGTCCTTGACACAGCGGTTGGATTTGAGCACGAAATCGAAGCGGTCAATCCACTATGCGTTGAGAACGTCGAGTCATCGTTCGTTTCGTGGAGCGACGGTGGAGCGAGGTCGCATGCGATAACAACCCCGGACACAGACGCGAACCTCACCGCCTCGTACGCGCCCGGTCCGCAATGCCGCCCCTGCGGATCTGATTGGGAAGCTGAACTGGGCACCGAGGTCGTGCCCGGTTTCCAGATCGGCATCGATGGCACTGCCTCGGGAAGCGGTTTTCTGTATGTACCTGATGGCACGCTCGGCAATCGCCTCACGGCGCCAGATGGGTCAACAACGGTGTATGAGTACTGTGTCGACGCCCCCGTTGACGGCACGTACGTACTCGAGGGTCGAGTCGCGTCAGCGGACTTAGTCGACCAGGGCAATAGCTTCTGGCTCCAGGTTGATGAAGGCCCGTGGCAGCCATGGCACTTCACAGACTCGTTGGATTGGAACGTCCAACAGGCGAGCAACCAAGGCAGCGTTCGATACGAATGGCAGCTCGATTCTGGGGTGCACGTTGTTCGCATCGGCTTCCGCGAGGACGGAGCCAGAATCGACTCATTCTCGGTTGCTCCGCTCTGTGCTGGCGAAGTGGCCACGGTAAACCTCGGCGCTGGCGATCTGCCGACTGAGGGCAACGACATCATCGTCGGCACTCCAGGCCCTGACGTGATCGACGGCCTCGGCGGCGACGACACCATCTGTGGCGAAGGCGGTGACGACACCATCTTGGGCGGTGACGGCGACGACACAATCTTCGGCGGCGACGGTGACGACACAGTCCTTGGTAACGCGGGCGATGACACCATCAGCGGCGGCGACGGCGGCGACCTGATTGCCGGTAACGCTGACAACGACGTCATCGACGGCGAAGACGGTAACGACACCGTGTTCGGAGGTTCCGGAGACGACGCCATTAGCGGTGGCCTCGGTGACGATGTGCTCGGTGGGAGTTCGGGCAGAGATGTCATCAGCGGTGACGACGGAAACGACCGGATCACGGGCGGTTCCGGTGATGACGGCCTGATCTCGGGCGGCGACGGAGGCGACGCCGTCAACGGCGGAGGTGGCAACGACACCAACGTGCACGGCGACGCCGGTAACGACACCGTGTCAGGCAACGGCGGCAGCGACACCATCTTTGGCGGCGACGGCAACGACCAAGTACGCGGCGGCCAAGGCGACGACATCGTCAACGGCGGCACAGGCGATGACTTTGTCGCCGGTAACGCAGGAAACGACACCTGCGACGGCGGCACCGGCGGCGAAACCGCAGGCGACACCGCAGCCACCAACTGCGAAACCCTCATCGGAATCCCGTAGCCGTACTCCGCCAACGTCAAAACGAAGAAGCGGTCTCTTGCTCGAGCAAGAGACCGCTTCTTTAACGCTTATAGCTGATCAATGATGAGATTAGGCGAGCGGTCCGATTTCGCAGTTGCTTGCGGTCGTGTCGTCGTTGGGGTCAGAGCAGCTGTCAGAAGTTCCAGCGCCACCGTTGACGATGTCGGTACCTTCACCGCCGAGGACTTGATCGGCTCCCTTGCTTCCGTTCAGGTCGTCGTCACCAGATCCTCCGAGCAAGGAGTCAGCCCCACGGTTCCCGCGCAAGCGGTCGTCGCCAGCGCCACCGTCGAGGATGTCGCCGCCACGGTTGCCGTTGAGACGGTCATTGCCGTCGCTACCTCGGAGCTCATCAAAGCCCCTGCCACCCCGGAGTGTGTCGTTACCGGCGTCACCGGAGATCAGATCGGCTCCGTTTCCGCCATCGATTTCATCGTCCCCGGCAAAGCCGCAGATCGTGTCGTTGCCGTCGCCACCATCGATGACGTCAGGTCCGGAGGTGCCAAGGATGACATCGTCTCCGTCGGTGCCCTCAAAGGGAACACCAGGAACAACTTCGTGCGTTACCTCTAGGCCGAGGCAAACGGACGCCTGCGCACCTACAGGGCCGGCTGAGATTGCAACAATCGAGCTGGCGAGGGCGAGCGCAGAAGCGCCGGCCAAAAATCGGTTTCGGACAAATTTCATACTGATACTCCTAGAGACGGGATAGTCAGTCCTAGGAGTACCAGTACGAAACAGTAAAGTACAAGCCGCGAGGCTCGCTTAGTGTGCCTTTAATCCTCTTCTTGGCGACGGGCAGCGGCCAAGGCAGCAGCGCCAGCGAGGGTAAGAGCAGCACCGGCCAGTCCAAGTGAGAACGACAGGTCGCCAGGTCCGGTGAGTGCGAGCTCAGCGGGCTGTTCGTTCGAAGCGTTGACAGCAGCCGTCGTAGCAGGAGCTGCAACGGTGGTGTCGGTGGCGTCATCGTCGCCGACGTTCGCGCCAGCATTGAGCTCGCTCGAGTTGGTGTCATCAGCTTCGGTGGTGGTCGGAGCAGCCGT
>CAYTUB010000043.1:16242-22415 GCA_964441145.1 uncultured Acidimicrobiales bacterium | reverse complement strand
CATTGAGCTCGCTCGAGTTGGTGTCATCAGCTTCGGTGGTGGTCGGAGCAGCCGTCGTTGCCGGAGCAGCCGTAGTCGCAGGAGCAGCAATTGCCGTCGTTGCCGGGGCAGCCGTAGTCGTAGGAGCAGCGGTCGTTGCTGGAGCAGCCGTGGTCGCAGGAGCAGCGGTGGTCGTAGGAGCAGCGGTGGTCGTAGGAGCAGCGGTGGTCGTAGGAGCAGCCGTCGTGGTGGTCTCGGGGACATCAACAGAATTGAAGCCGATGCACAACGGGTCCACAGAGTTGTTCCGTGTTCCAGCATCTGGCTTGTGGAACAGCGTCAGTTCAGTAGTTCCAGCCGGAATTTGCTGTCCGGAGAATACGTCTGTACCGCTGAGCTGCGGGCTGAAGTCAGTTGTCAATGGGGTCGAGTAGCCAGAGTCGGTCGAAAAGAACCACTGTTCCATGGTGTGAGAAGCGAAATCGGTCTCACCCAGGAAGGTCTGGACGGTGATGTCATAGGTTCCGGCTGGGATCGAAATCGAGAACGGACCAAAGCTGGTTTGGAGCGTAGAAACCGATGCGTCGGCAGGGAAATCGACAAAGTAGTCCGAGCTACTGCATGTGACGTTTGGGCGAGACGCTGTCTCGACTGGTTCATCGACAGTCGACGGATCCTGAGTGGCGTCAGCCGAAGATGAATCATCCTGGAACGCAAGTGCATCTGGGGCGCTGCCAGTTGATGAACAGGCACTAACGAGCAGAATAAGACCGCTCGCGAGACCCACGAATCGGGTACGGGTGGATATGGACACGACAATCTCCTCTAAACAAAATGAGCCGCCTTCCATGTCCTTCGTCACTTTGGCTAGTGGAATCAAGTCGTTCATATGACCTAATTCTGGGGCCGCTCTATAACTTTCTTAGGGTTAGCGGCAGGCTTCAGCGCCAGTTTCACAGCCAATGGCGGGTTGGAAGTCCGTAGGAAGCGTGCAGACCTCAAGCCCTCGCTCTTCCATCACCCGAAGAAAAGAACTCGAGATCTGTTCTTCGGGGATCCGGCCAGATTCGACTGCCTCAGTCACGTGAGAAATGGTGCCTTCGACCGCGTTTAGCGAGCCGAGCATGATCAGATCGACTCCCGCTGCTAACGCCAATTCGGCCGCTTCAGCATTTGTCGTGGTAGCAGCAATAGCGTCCATATTGAGCGCGTCGGTCATCACCAAACCATCAAATCCGAGGTCTCCCCGCAGCAAGCCATCGACTGCGGCTGATGACAACGTGGCCGGCCGCCCATCGGTCAACCCAGGCACTACCAGGTGTCCGATCATGATCGGGAGGTCACCACGAGCGATCGCTCGTTCAAAGGGCACGAGGTCTTGACCCTCGAGAACCTGAAGCGAAGGAATGGTCGGGAGGCCAGTGTGACTGTCCGTTCCGGCACCATGGCCCGGGAAGTGCTTCAGCACGGGGGTGAGGCCACCGTCGAGGATGCCGTCAGCGACACTGAGTGCATATTGCGAGACGACATCGGGATCAGAGCCGTAAGAACGGTCTCCAATGAAGATTCCGGTGTCGAGGTCAACGACGGGTGCCAGATTCATGGTGAAACCGAGCTCCCCGAGTGCAACTGCATGATCGGCGGCTCGGCGTCGGGCGGTCTCCAAGTCATCGTTCTGGGCGACTTGCCGGGCGCTCGGTTGCGTCCCAACGAGCCCCTCGACGCGCTGTACCCGTCCACCTTCCTCGTCGACTGCCACGATCATGGGCCCGAGCGCAGACTGGTTCTGCATTGCGGCGATATCTGCACCGATCCCGGCATCGGGTGAACCCAATACGACAACACCTCCGAGATGGCCTTCAGACCCAAGTGCGGCGGCGCGACCAAACTCGTCTTGTGTCATCACCGGAAAGAGCAGTTGCCCAATCTGGACGTCGAGAGGTACGTCGGCGATACACGTCAGCTCAGTCGGCTCTTGTTGGGTCGTTACTTCGGCGATGGTGGTCGTCGAGGGCGTGCTCGGCGGCCTTGTGAGCTCAGTTGAGGAAGTCGGTGTGCTGGAGGACGTGGACGTGGTTGACGCCGTTTCGGCAGGTGCAACCGAGCTCGGTGCAGCCGAATCTGCACTCGCTATGTCGCCTGGATCCACTGCCTCATTCGGCTGCGCGGTGTTAGCCCCCAACGCAGTGGTATCGGCTTGCGCGGTGTTGTCGGCTTGCGCGGTGTTGTCGACCTCTACATCTGCACTGTTGGATTCTGCCGCGACATCCACAACCTGCCCAGACGAAGCGCAGCCTGCCAAAACCAGAAGCGCGGCAGCCAAAATGGCGATGACCCGTAGATGGCGACGCTGGACGAAAACTGGCACCCCACGACTGTAGTGGCGATCGGTCTCAATGCCCGAGCGACTCGATGGGGCACGACCCCGACGGTTCCCTACCCTGAGCGTCATTTCGACCGCTCAGGGCAGTTGTCCTACACTGGATCCATGCGGCTCATCGAACGGTGCCTATGAAGTTCAATCAGCAATCGACTCTGGCTCGCGTAGCCGTGGTGGTTGCAGCAGCCCTTATCGCGGCCGGATGTGGTGGCGGCGACGATGAGGCAACGGTCGGAACCGTCCCTCCCGCCAGCGTGACCTCTACCTCGCTGGCGCCCACCACGAGTACCCCTCCCACAACAACCACAACGACGACCATTACCCCCAACTTTGAGGGCGAACCAGCCTTCGATAGCTCCTCATCGGTCAGCACGGTCGGCATCGACGCGCTCTTCTTCGGTATGACGCTTGCCCAAGCGTCAGCTGCTGTGGAGGCCGAGTTTGTTCCAGTCAGCGAACCTGTCGATCCGGTGTGCCACACCTATCGGCCCGCCGGAGGTCCTGCCGGCGTGATTTTGACCGTCACCGCTGGCACGGTCGAACGGGTCGATATCACCACCGAGACGCTCACGACACGGTCTGGGGCTGGCGTAGGCATGACCGAGCAAGCCCTGTTCGAACTCTTCGGTGACCGTTTGACCGAGGCTCCGCGAGATGGTGGCGGCAACACGATCACCTTTACCCCAGCCGACGCCTCCGACGCAGAGTTCCGGGTGATATTCGAAACGGATGGCACGGTTGTCACCAATTTCCGTTCGGGACGCCAACCGCAGGTAACCCCCACGACGCCCTGCGGATAAGCCGCTTTTTGGACCTAGCTCAGGTCATATTCGGCGGGTAGCCCTGGGGCGAAGCCGTTGCAGTCGACCGATACGGTTCCGAGACCGAGTTGGTCTCCCACACCAGGAGCCCCGGCCGCATTAACGAAGCGCAAGGCCGAACCCCGAATCGCATCGCCCTGAACAAACAGGTCAGCCGGTTCGTCGACCGCCAATTCCTGGACCTCATCGTTGCCTACCAACACCGCGACATAGGCCTGACCAAAGAATGCCTGCACGATGGCCTGCGTCTCCGTGCCGCTTTCAGGGTCGGTTCCAACGCCCAAGGCCAAGATGTCCCCTGCACCGGCGGCGTAGCACTCAAAGGCAAACGCATACTCGGTCGGCCCAATGGCGATCGTCCCCGACGAGGTGAGCTCGGAAGCGGGGACGCGTTGCACGGTGGTTACAACCTGCAGCTCCGTCGTCGTGGTGGCGACAGTGGTGGTCGTGCTGGTCGTCGGTGCAGCAACCTCAGCCAAATCATCAGGCTCTGAGCTGCACGCAACAAAAAACAAAGCTGCCAGCGCGAGGGCTGCAAGAGATCGTCCAGTCGACATAGCAGCGAGATCTTATTGCCATCGCGAGGATTCGGGTAGTCGACCCTCAGTGATGTGACGAAGGGCTCGGATAGATCGCCTCGACACTCCACGTGTGTGCAGGGTGACGCTCCTCGACTCGAACGAAAATTCCGCGGGCGACGTCGTCGCCGACCTGCAGGAGGTTTCCGGGTCCGACCACCTCGGGATGGTCTCCATGGACGACAATCGCAGCCGACGTCGCCCGCGCGAGAACGAACCAACCCGAGCAACGGTCCCGAAGGACTTCAGAATTCACCACACCGGCGATGTGGTCCAACGCTGGCACAAGACTCGCTCCAGCGTTGTTGCGCAGCTCATCAAGTTTTCCATCGGTCAAAGGGCCCTGACCATGCGTGGCGAGCTGCCACTTCTCGAAGCCAGATGGCCGCACCCGCAAGCCCGCATCACGAATCTTGGTGACGAGTTCTCGGCTCTCACATTCGACTGCGCCGTTCTCGATCGCTCGCAACCGAGTCGCAATATCGATGTCGTAGTGATCGCCCTGGAATCCAACCCTGCGGCAACCCAACCGCCCGGCGAACTCATGTAGTTCGTCCAGGTTTGTGTCGGAAACCAAGTGGCACCACATCGTGTCGCGCCACGGCCAACGGGCGGGATCCACAAGGATCGTCATGACCACAAGGTAGTGGCCGATAGGAATTCAAGCCGAATGCTTCGTCGCCCCCTTTCGAAGTTGCTGGCACACTGAAAGAGATGAGCGCGTCGAACCAACCAACCCCAGACGACTCAGCCGAGACCGACGTCATTTCGTTAACGATCCCCGCATCGGTCCGGTTCGTCCGCCTCGCGCGCATTGGCGTGGCCTCTCTGGCGCGACGCAAGGGAGTGTCGGTCCGCTCAATCGACGACCTGCGCCTGGCGATCGACGAGACGTTCTCGCTGTTACTGGGTGATGCTGATCAAGACGGCGCAGTCGACGTGACCTTCGAAGTCGACAAGCACGAACTGGCGGTGTTGGTCACGCAGCGATTCAGCAACGGACCCATTCCGGTGAGCGATGAGTCTCTGGCACGCTTTGAGATCGTGATCCCCGACCTGGTGGATCGATTCGAGGCCGACACCGACTTGGGTGTCGTGCAGTTCTCGAAACAGCTTTGAGCCAACGGTTACGTCGACGCCACACCCGTTGACCCGAAACCGCCATCACCGCGCACCGTTTCGGGAAGCTCGTCAACCTCGACGAAGTTGGCCTGCTCGACCCGTTGAATAACGAGCTGTGCGATCCGGTCGCCACGCTCGATCTCGAACGGCTCTGAAGGGTCGGTGTTGATAAGCAGAACTTTGAGTTCGCCCCGGTAGCCCGAATCGATCAATCCCGGCGTGTTAAGACACGTCACTCCGTGACGAAGGGCCAGACCTGATCGCGGTTGGATAAACCCGGCATATCCGTCGGGTATCGCTACGGCCGCACCGGTCGAGATAAGGGCTCGACCTCCGGCCGGTGAAAGCGTTTGGGCCTCGGCCGCCACAAGGTCGGCACCCGCATCACCAACGGTTGCGTATGCCGGCATAGCAAGGTCTGAGTCGAGTCTGCGCAATGGAATGTCGATCACGGATAGACCCTATTCGATTCGCCGCTGACTATTGTGTCCAAATGCTCGCGTGGATGGATCTCGAAATGACTGGCCTCGAACCGGATCGCCACGTCATCGTGGAGATTGCAACGTTGTTGACCGACGATGAGTTAAACCTCATCGCCGAAGGCCCTCAGCTGGTGATTCATCAGCCGCCCGAGGCCCTTGCCGAGATGGGTGACTTCGTGCGCGAGATGCACACGGTTTCGGGCCTACTCCCCCAAATCGAACAGTCCACGGTCACTCTGGAAGATGCCACCACCCAGACCATGGCATTTCTCAAAGAGCACATCACCGACGAACGCACGGTGCCGTTGTGCGGCAACTCCATCGGCACCGACCGCCGCTTCCTCGCGGCGTATATGCCCGACATCGAGAACTTTCTCCACTACCGATCGATCGATGTGTCGACGATCAAAGAACTGACCCGCCGCTGGTACCCCGACGTGCTCGCTAACGCACCAAAGAAGGCAACGGGCCACCGGGCATTGGACGACATTCGCGAATCGCTCACCGAGCTCGCGTACTACCGCTCGTCCGTTTTCCGCTCTGACGACGCGGACTCCACCGGGTCGTGACGAGCCGCGGCAATCCACGATCATCACCGGGGGCGTCTCGAACGCGTCCGCGAGATTGGCCGGGAGATCGGTGAGCAACCGGTCGACGCCTACATGCGGGTCCTGTTTCGGGAACGCTCGTGGGGGTCGATGGCTGCGAGCGAGACCTACGCCCACCTCGAATGGCTCCGCAAAAATGGCGAAGCCAGCCGAGAGGAAGTCTCCGGCTGGCTCCGTTACGAAGTCTGAGTCGATGCTGCCCT
>CAYTUB010000043.1:0-16142 GCA_964441145.1 uncultured Acidimicrobiales bacterium | reverse complement strand
CTGAGTCGATGCTGCCCTAGGCAGCGGCTTCGATCGTGGGGCTTGGGTTGCCGCCAATACGACGCCGTGCGACAAAGCCGCCGACGATGATCAGCACGTTGATGATGAGGAACGGCCATCCGAGCCATGCGGTGCGACCCATGGTGGCTCCAAAGAGCGATACCTCTTCACCGAACCAGCCAGAAACGCTGGCTTGGATTTCACCGACGCCACCGTTAATGGTTTGCAGGAATGGCCATACACCGTCACCGAATGGCCACTCGTTGAGCACTTGGAGTTCCCAGATGCCATAGCCAATCGAGTACGGACCAACAATGAGCAACAAGATTCCGGAGAAGAAGTTGATCTTGGGCAGGATGCTGCGGAACTTGCCGACGATGCTGGTCTTGCCGAGAGCGAGAAGCAGGGTGAGCATGGTAGCGAGGAGCCCCATGCCAAGTCCGTAGCTCACGAGGGCACCGAAGCGGGGAACGAACGTGCTCGCACCAGGTGCGGCAGTGAAGGTAGCCGAGTTGATCGCCACGAGGAACAAGCCGAGCGTGCAGGTGAGCGATGCCGTCGCATACGAGACACCGAAGAGGAACATCGAGGCAAACGAGCCCGACTGACCACCCTTTTGCATCTTGGGCAGCTTCAAGTTGAGCTGATAGCCGCGCAACATGGCGACACCGAGAACGATCAAACCGAATCCGAGTGCAATGTTGAAGTACGGAAGTCGAGAGGCGACAGCTCCCTGCAGGCCTCCGAGAACCAGCCCGAAGAAGCCAAAGACGAGCAACATGCCAAGGGTCATGGCAAGCCCGACCCCTTGCGCACGGTTCAAGGAGATCCATCGGTTATCGGTCTCGTCCTTTTGCCCGAGGAACACCCCGAGGTAGGCAGGAAGCAGACCAAAGCCGCAGGGATTGATGAGCGCCACCATGCCAGCACCGAAAGCGAAAACGTTAAAGAAGCCCATGTCTTGCGGTCTCTCCTAGAGCAGTTCTTCGTTGATGATATCGGTCAGTGCGTCGACGTTTAAAACGCCGGTGTGCACGTTTGCGACCGTTCCGTCGGCGTTGATGAATACCGTGGTCGGCATACCGAGACCCTGGAAGATATTGAAGATCTCGCCGGTTGGGTCGCGACCTACGTCGAAGGTGACGCCGGTTGCCTCGATGAGTTCATCGGATGCCTCAGCGCGGTCGGTGGTGGCCAGGCCGAGGAACTCGACATCGCTGTCGAGGTTGTTGCTGACGGTTTCAAAGTCGGGGAGTTCAGCGATACAGGTTGCGCACCAGGATGCGAAGAAGTTGAGGACGACGGGCTGATCGGAGAACTCGGAGAAGACGATCTGCTCGCCCTCGAAGCTTTCGAAGCTGAAGTCCACGGATCCGTCGTCGGGTTCTGCCACTTCGCCATTGGGGGCCGGCGCCGACAGTCCGTCATTGGACAAGTTGATCGTGTCACCGCCGCCGCATGCAACGGCGATCATTGCGATTCCGATAAAGAGGCCAGTGAATTTGGCGAATCGCTTCGTTTGGGAGGTTTCCATCATCGTGTCCATCTCAAAAGTTGGTAGTGGAGGTCTGAACACTCATTCTCGCCCCTGAGATTCCAAGTTTGAGTAAGAACGGCCTGAATTCATTGAAACGTTTCCCTAGCGACCATGACCACAATTGGCCGGTTTTGGCATACATTTCGGCACGTGAAGACACCTGACTCCCCCGGCACAGGCGAATCAATAATTCGTCGCGGTGCCGACGAGCTCGTCGAACAACCACCGAGCGGGCGTGTTTTTCGCACGAGCCGACGCGTCTCGATCGATGATTGTTCGCCAACCGGACGGATGGAGTACGACGCGATCGCCCGCTTTCTCCAAGATGCAGGCAACGACGACACCGACGATGCAGGGTTGGACGAATTTGGGTTGGCGTGGGTGGCGCGGCGCGCAACGATGGAGATCGGCGTCGGTCCACAGGCTCGCGAACTTCTCCAGATCGCCACGTGGTGTTCGGGCACTGGCCGGCGGTGGGCAGAACGCAGCACCCAACTTCGCGGCGATCGAGGCGGGATTGTCAACGCCTCTGTGATTTGGATCCACATCGATCCTCAAACCGGTCGGCCATCGAGCTGGGGGGATGGATTTGCTGACAACTACTTAGAGGCAACACAAGGCCGTCGTGTCGATGCCAAACTCCGGCACACCACCGACGTCGCCGGTGACGCAGATGCGGCGCCCTGGCGCTTTCGCTCGACCGACATGGATGCCTTTGGCCACGTGAACAATGCCGCGTACCTGGCACTCGTCGAGCAGGTATGGGGCGCCGATGCACTCACAGGTCCAGCGAGGGTCGAGATTGAATGGCGAAAGCCATCTCTGGCTAGCGAGGATCTGACGCTCCACTCGACCGATACACAGTTGTGGTTGATCGAACCCGAATCCGGCGAGCTACGGGTCACCGCAACCTGCTCCGCCCGCTAGCAACCTGTCTGCGGTACTACGAGTAAGGGTTCGACTCGGAGAGCTCGAGAGCTTCGGTGCCGCGGTGGTTGAAGTCGACGGACTTCTTCATGAACGTGCCGAGCCCGGCCGCTACAGCGCCGCCGGTCATGATGATGGCCACCGGGAAGATGACGAGTAGCACGACGACAATGATGATTCCACCGACCATGCCGTCAGCCTAGCCACTACGCTCTCGGTCATGTCAAAGCCAGTAGCTCCTTATACGCCAGCGGTCCGTGCAGGAAACACGCTCTATATCTCCGGCCAGCTCGGCCTGGTCGAGGGCGCGCTCGTCGACGGCCTCGATGCTCAGGTCCGCCAGGCTGTCGCAAACCTTGCGGCACTGGTCGAGGCTGAAGGCGGGTCCCTCACGAACGTGGTCAAAACAACCGTGTTGCTCGACAGCATCGACGACTACGGCGACATGAACACCGCATACACCGAGAGTTTCGGCGATCACCGTCCCGCCCGAGCCGCCTTTGCGGTCCAGGACCTTCCTCGCGGCGGATTGGTCGAGATAGAAGCAATCGCAGTCCTCGACTAGTCACGCGTCGCAGCATCTTTTTGTAATTCTCGCGAACCGGCAATCGAAGCGCGCCCAATCCGCCGATACCGTGACGCGCATGTGGAGAGGCATCGATCGTCGTACATTCTTGATTGGCGCGGGCGCAACCGGCCTATTGGCGGCGTGCGGAGGCGGCGATCCGTCCACGACACCAGATCGTTTGGCACCGCGATTCTCCGATGGATTCCGGGCACCGGCTATCGCGGTCACGGGCCATGGAATCCAACGGTTTCCGTTCATCGTCGTCGCCCTAGACCAGCTCCCGATGCTGACCGGGTCGGCTCCTAGTTCGATTGACATCGAGGTTCTACGAAACGGCGAGACCCTCACCACCCAAACCGTGGAGGCACGAGGACTCGGCCAGTTCACGCCCTTCTATCCACTCGAGTTCGAGCCACCCGAAGCTGGCAGTTACGTCGCACGAACCGAGTTCAGCGAGCTCAACTCCGAGTTCCTGGTCGTTGAGCGTGAAGATAGCGCCGTCTTTCAAGTCGGCGAACCGCTCCCCGCCTTCGACACACCAACGTTCGACGACGGACGAGGCGTCGACCCCGTGTGCACTCGACCGGGTGAACCATGCCCGTTCCATGAACTCACGCTCACCGAAGCGCTCTCCAACGGCCGCCCTACAGCACTGTTGATCTCAACCCCCGAGTTCTGTCGAACCGACGTATGCGGGCCGTCGGTCGAGTTCCTCATCGAACATGGTGTCGGGCGCGACGACCTCAACATCATTCACCAAGAGGTGTTCGCGAACTTCCAGGTCGATGCCGAAGCCGGCGACGAACCAGGATTGGCCCCACTGCTCGAGGCGTGGGACGTCTTCTTCGAACCATCGATGTTCGTCGCGGACGCGGACGGCATCATCCAAGGCGCGAAGCACTTCACCTTCGACAGCAGCGAAGTAGCCGAACTGCTCGATCTCATTTAACGGGAAAGCCCGGGAAAGCAGAGGTAGCCCGATCCGGCTCCGCGGCAAACCTGCGGGCTGCATGTCGGGCCAAAATGGGCTTGGGATCATCTGCGGCGCGAGTCGAGGAGCGCAGCGACGGATCGAGCCCGCAGCGAATGATGCTCTGCAGCCCGGAGGGGCAAAATCGCGGCGGAGCCGCTGCCCCGAAGGGACCAGAGCTAGCTGAAGGAACTTCCGCAGCCGCAGGTGCGCTCGGCGTTTGGGTTGTTGATTTTGAACCCGGTCTCTTGGATCGACTCGGTGTAGTCGAGGGTCGCGCCGACGAGCATGCCAGCGGACGCTTCGTCACATACGAGTCGAACGTCGCCGTATTCGGTGACGTTGTCGTCATCGGCGACTTCGGAGTCGAAGAACATCTCGTAGCTGAACCCCGAGCATCCGCCTGGGCGTACGGCGACGCGCAGTGCGAGTCCCTCTTCGTCCTCAGCGTTGATGAGCTCAGCGACCTTGGTTGTTGCGTTATCGGTCAGGGTGATCATGGTTCCTAGTGTATCGGTACGTTGAGGCCCGAAGTCGAGCCCAATTGTCCGTAGGCTTGGGATATGTCCGAGCGACCCTCCTCCGACGACCTGTTTGGCGTGCTCCGTGGTGTCATCGACCCCGAGCTCGGTTCCAACATTGTCGAGCTCGGAATGGCCAAGAGTGCCAAGGTCAACGACGAGGGCATCGCTCGAATCACGATTGCGTTGACGACATCGGGATGTCCACTTCGCGCTCAGATCCAAAAGGACGTTCGTGCTCGTGTGTTGAGCCTGCCCGGTGTCGAGCGGGTCAAGATCAATTGGACAGAGCTCACCCAGGACGAAAAGTCCGAGGTCATGAAGGTCGCCCGGTTCAACGTGAGCCAGAACGCGCCGGACACGGCGGTGCCGTCGACGGCGCGCTGCGTGCTGATCGCCAGCGGTAAGGGCGGTGTGGGCAAGAGTTCGGTCACAGCAAACCTGGCCGCAGCCCTCGCGATCCAGGGGCTACGTGTCGGAGTGCTCGATGCCGATATCTGGGGTTATTCGATCCCTCGTCTCCTCGGCATCGAGGGCCGCCTCGAAGGATCGGTCGATTCTGGAAAGATCGCACCGAATGTGATCTCGATGGGGGCCGGAGAACTCGAGGTCGTATCGATGGGGTTCCTCGTCGATTCCGAAGACACCGCGCTCATGTGGCGGGGCCTGATGCTCAACCGGGCGGTGCAGCACTTTCTCCAAGACGTGGAGTGGGGCGCCCTCGATTATCTGCTTATCGATATGCCGCCAGGTACCGGCGACGTGCAGATGGGTTTGGCAAAGATGCTGCCGCACGCCGAGATGCTCGTGGTCACGACGCCGTCCACGCTCGCCCAATCGGTTGCCGTTCGAGTGGCCAACATGGGGCGCAACAATTACCTGCGGGTTGCAGGCGTGATCGAAAACATGAGCGCCTTCGTCGATACCGATGGCAAGACCCACGAAGTGTTCGGCACCGGTGGCGGTGAAGCCCTCGCGGCACAGATCGATGCTCCATTGATCGGCCAGATTCCGCTCGACCGGTCCGTGGTCGATGGTGCCGACGACGGCACACCGGCAGTGTTGGGCGGAGGCGCCGCAGCCGATTCGCTGCGTGCGATCGCCCATCAGATCCGCACGGAACTGATCCCGCCGATCGACATGTCTGGCTGCTCGACTCGAATCATCGACAAGGCGCTGGAGAACCTGGCGGAAATGGACGCTGCAGAAGCGGCCGACGACGCCGCAACCGCTGGCTAGCGGTCGGTTTCAGGAAGCTCTGGTGGCTCGGGAGTGATGTCGGTCAGGTCGGCTTCGGCGGGTGGCCGCGAGCTGTCTGCGTCGTAGACGCGTCGGCCAGCAGCGGGCTGTGGACCGAACGGCCCGGCGCCAAATCGCCCGCCGGTCCTGAATCCTTGTGTCGCTCCTGGTGGCACACCAAAGCCTTGGGCCTTCACTTCCAAACGCTTGGAGAAGAAACTGATGACCGGCGGCCGCACGAGGGCTCGAATCGGAGGAATCAGTAACGCGAGCCCAATGAAATCGGTGAGGAAGCCGGGGGTCAGGAGCAGCGCAGAAGCGAAGAAGATCATCGCTCCATCGGCAAGCTCGTCGGTGGGTACTCGCAATTCGCCGAAGCCGTCACGGATACGGCTGATGACACTCAGCCCTTCGCGCTTGACAAGCCACGCGCCGAACAAGCTGACGCTGATCACCAAAACGATGGTGGGGATCCAATCGATCTGGCTCGCGACCTGGGTGATCAAGTAGATCTCGATCACCGGGAAGAGGAGGAAGGCGAGGAAAAGCTTCACACCAATACCATACGACTAGGAGGCCGAGTTATTCCCGTCCTAGAGCTGATCCACAGGCTCTCGGGGACGTAAGTACTCGTTGTAGACCACGCGATTGCCGCCCTCCGACTTCGCTTCGTACATTGCGGCATCGGCACGACAAATCGCTTGCTCGATTCCTTCACCGGCCTCACTGACGACGACTCCGACGGAACCCTGGACCCCAAGGCGGTCGTCATCCAAATAGGTGCTTGTCGCCATTTTCGAGCGGACGCTCTCCGCGATCGCCGGGGCGGTCTGGTGATCGACATCTGGCAGCCACACCACGAACTCATCACCTCCGAGACGGGCGACGACGGCAGATTTTGGACAGGCCATCTTCAACCGGCTGGCAGCCGCCGTGAGGGCCGCGTCGCCGACAGCGTGGCCGAGTTGATTGTTGATCCATGAGAAGTCGTCCAGATCGATCACCATGACCGCACCGCCCGAATCTTGGGATCGACCTACGGCGTCGGCAAACCCCCGACGATTTAGTAACCCGGTGAGCGGGTCGTGATCAGCAGCGAGCCGCAACGCGTCGTCAAGACGATGCCGGACCACCGCTGCCTGGATGACTTGGACGGCCGAGCTGTACACCAGCCACTCGTCATAACTGGGAGTGGTGGTCGACGGGCGAATCGCCTCGAGAAACCCGATCAACACGTCGGCATCATCGATCATCGCAAACACGACTCGTTCAGGATTTTCCTCGTCGTGCAAGCCGGTGCGGCCATGGAGCCGCCACTGGCTCTCGCGACACTTGCGCACGGCCGCAGCCACATGTTTCGGTAGGGCGAGAGGGTGAGATAGCCGGTTTGCATCGAAGCTTTGCTGAGGAAAACCCGGCCGGCAAAAGGCTTCGGCCGCTCCGTCCGCTCTAAAGATTGTGACCCCTAGCCACACGTCGGCGAGCTGGCGTTCAATCATCAGTGACACGGCGTTGATAACACTCTCCAGGGAGAATTCGCCGCCGAGCACCCTCACGGCATGTACAAGATCGGCGGCGAGCTCATTAGCCCGGAGCACTTCGCTGACCTCGAAGAAATGCATGACAGCGACGCCCTCGGCCCCATGGGGGTGGATGATCTGAATACCGAAGGCCTCGTAACCGTCCTTTGTGGTGAGGCGGTACATCCCTTCACCGCTCCGTCCCTCTTCGAAGAACGCATCTTGAATCGTCGCCGCCGCACGTACGAGATCATCGGGGTGCACAAGATCTAGGGCGTTCTGTGAGAGTAGATCCGCGAGTGCAAGCCCGCTTCGCACCAACACGGAGTCGCTCACCGCACACACCCGGTACTCGTGATCGAGTACGACAGCCCCGATGCAGTCGTCGGGCGTATCCGACAGAAGATTCTTCACATTGGTTCGCGCCATGGTTCCCGCCATCTGCTTGTTTCACGATATTTGCTGTTACTCAACCCTTCGACACGATAGCTACAAACCTGAAGCACCTTGCCGGAGGATCCTTGAGAACAAGCGTCACCCTAAACTGGTGGGCGTGAGTGAAACCCCGAAGACACCGGACTCTCGACCACCGTCGGTCGACGCTCTCGCTCGAGAGATTGCCGATGTGGGGTTGCCGCACCCGTTGCTTGTTGACGCGGCTCGGCGTGCCATCGCCGATGGCTCCCCGGAGAACGCGCGACAACTCGCACAGGGAATGCAGCGCTCACTGTTGCGACGGGTCGTCAACGGCACTGGCACGTTGCTGCACACCAACCTGGGGCGAGCTCCCAACGGCGTGCACCAAGATGCCGGATTCCGCAATCTTGAACTCGACATCGAGACGGGAGATCGCGGCTCGCGCCAGGCTGCGGTCCCGGGGTTATTCGCCCGGCTCTGTGGCGCCGAATCAGCAATGGTCGTAAACAACTGTGCATCGGCGGTCATGTTGATCCTCGCGGCGCTGGCACGAGACCGTGGCGTCGCGGTGTCACGCGGAGAACTCGTCGAGATCGGCGGAGGGTTCCGAGTACCCGAAGTGATGGAGCAAAGCGGCGCCGACTTGGTGGAGGTCGGCACGACGAACCGCACGCGGGTCGCCGACTATCGCAAACACATCGATGATCCCAAGACCGACATTGCGCTCGTGATGCAGATCCATCAGTCGAACTACAAGATCACGGGCTTCACCGAAATGCCCAGCACCAAGGGCCTCGCGTCACTGGGTGTTCCACTCGTTTCCGATATTGGCTCGGGTCTGCTCGATGCTGCATGCCCATGGCTTCCCGAGGGACCACCGATCTGGCTTGCCGACGAACCTGCAGCAAAGCAGACGCTCGCTGATGGCGCGGCCCTCGTTGCGTTCTCGGGCGACAAGTTGCTGGGCGGCCCTCAGGCCGGGATCATCGCTGGCGACGCTGCGTTGGTGAACGCCTGCAAGTCGCATCCTTTGGCGCGGGCGTTGCGCCCTGGCGGGCTGGTGCTCGGTGCGTTGCAAGAACTCGCGCTGGCGTACCTCAACCGCGACTACAAGGCGATTCCGTTTTGGTCGATGGCGTCCGCGTCTGTTGACTCGCTACAACAGCGAGCCGAAGCCGTCGTCGCCGAAGCCGGAATCGGCGAGGTGGTCGAGACCATGGCGGTCCCGGGCGGCGGCACCTTGCCCACCGTCGAGATTCCCTCGTTTGGCATCACTCTGGACGGCGACCGCCGCTCCGAACTGCGAAGCGGTTCGCTACCGGTCATGGCCCGAGTCAATGAGGGGGCAACCATCGTCGATCTCCGATCGATCGACCCCGCCGACGATGCCGCGATAGTGGCTGCGTTGCAGCATCTCTCATGAGCCGAAGCTGTCCCAGCCTAGAAATCTCCACCGGAAGTGTGGAGCGTAAACAATGAGTGTCGTTTCCACCGCTGGCCACGTCGACCACGGCAAATCCACGCTGGTTCGCGTGCTCACGGGGACCGACCCCGACCGCTTTGCCGAAGAGAAGGAACGGGGCCTCACTATCGACCTCGGCTTCGCCTCGACCAAGTTGCCGAGCGGAAAGATCTTGTCGCTCGTCGATGTGCCCGGCCATATTCGCTTCCTCAAGAACATGCTCGCTGGCGTTGGATCGGTCGATGCGTGTCTGTTCGTTGTCGATGCCAACGAAGGTTGGAAGCCCCAGACCGAGGAGCACCTGCGCATTCTCGATCTGTTGGGCGTCGAACGCGGTGTCGTTGCGCTCACCAAGGTCGGACTCGCCGACGAGGACCTCGTTGAGCTGGCCACCCTCGACGTCGAAGAGCGCGTTGCCGGCACCTTCTTAGAGGATGCACCGGTTGTGCCCGTCGATTCTCTCGACGGCACTGGCATCGACGAGTTGAAGGTCATACTCGACGAACTCTTGGCCTCGGCACCCGACGCCGCAGATCGCGGCACACCACGGCTGTGGGTCGATCGAGCGTTTTCGGCGAAGGGTTCGGGAACGGTCGTAACCGGCACACTCACGGGCGGACGCGTTCGCGTCGACGATGAGCTGGTCGTGTTGCCCTCCGACCGATCCGTTCGGGTTCGAGCTCTCCAAAGCCTCCACGCCGAGCGAACCAAGGTGAGCCCCGGCAATCGCACAGCGATCAACTTGTCCGGGATAAGCCACGATCAGATCGGCCGCGGCGACGTGGTTGTGCGATCCGGCGAATGGCATCAAACATCGGTCTTTGATGGCGCGCTGAACGTCCTCGATTCACTCGATCACGAAGTGTCTCGTCGTGGTGCACATTTGCTTTACCTCGGCGCCGGTGAACTTGCGGTTCGTATCCGCATTCTCGGACCCTCGATCGCCCCCGGCGGCAAAGGAAACATCCGTATCTACCTGCCCCACGCACTTCCGCTACTGCCGGGCGACCGGTTCATCCTTCGTGAGGCCGGTCGCTCCGAAACGATCGGTGGAGGAGAGGTACTCGACGTCGATCCGCAGACGAAGGCTTCCGAAGCATCACCTGACCGGTCGGTCGATCGGGTCATCGCCGAACGCGGATGGCTAACGGTCGACGAGCTGAAGTTGTTGACCGGCGAAACACGCGAAGCAGATGTTGGCGATTGGGTGGTCGACCCGGCGGCGCTCACCGAGACCATCGAGGGGTTGCGCGGCCGTATCGACGACGCCGGCGCGCTGGGGCTCGAGACAGCGACGTTGTCGCCCGGAGAGCGAGCGACGCTCGAACTATTGACCGACGTCAACGTGGGTGGTGGCCGAGCGACACTGCGCGAAGCCACGGACACTTTGGCTGAGCACGCCTATGTGGGTGCAGTTCGTGCAACTCCGTTTGCGCCGCCAGGCCCCGAGGGCATCGACCGAGACGAGCTACGCGAGCTGGTTCGTCGTGGCGATCTGATCGTCGAAGACGGAATCTATTTCGTTCCTGAGGCCATCGATCAGGCGGCCGAGATCGTCGCGGACATGCTGGCCGAAAAGCCCGAGGGTGTCACCGTCTCGGAGATCCGACAACGCATGGGCAACACTCGCAAGCATGCAATGCCGCTGCTTGCTCGCCTCGATGGCACCGGCGTGACTCGACGTCGCGAGAACTTGCGGATCGGTGGGCCTCGTCTACCTCCTCGGTAGCCGGGCTTAGAGCAACAGGGTTTAGAGCAACAGGGTTTAGAGCAACAGGGTTTAGAGCAACAGGGTTTAGAGCAACAGCCTTCGCTCTTGTTCGCCTAACCCGCCCCAAACGCCGTGAGGTTCGCGGATCTGTACCGCGTAGTCACGACACGAGAGCATGACGGGACATGCCGAGCAGATCTCTTTGGCACGCGCCTCGCGAGCGAGCTTCTCTCGCTTTCGCTCGGTTGTTGGAGGTGGAAAGAAGACAACGCCGAGTGGTCCTCGACATGCCGCGCCTTCTTGCCAGCTCAACCCCGTGGTTGGTTCTTCGGTCTGCTGTGCCGCCATAGGATCCCTCTCTTTGATTCGAACCTAGGCGCGGCGCGGCAACCAAGACAAGGGGCAATTTCAGAACTTGTGCTGTTTCATCTCCCGTTCACCGAGACCGAGACAAAACGTCGCCCGAAGGCTTACACATCTGCCCCATCAGCAACATCAGCCGCAACTTCCTCGACATCCTCAGCGTCGCCAGAGGATCCGCGGCGTTCTCGATAGTCGATAGCACCACCGAATTCGGGTTCGACTTCGAGGAGCAGACCATCGACCTCAACGACACGAGCGCGTTCGCCGGCCGCGATCGGTGTTGCTCGGTTGGTGCGAGCTCGCCATGGTGCCCCACGCAGCGTGACAACACCATCGGGATCAATCGCTTCCACGACCTCGCCCACTTCGCCGATCATCCATTCTCGACCAATGGTCGGCGTCGAGAAGCGGGTGCGCACCATGGCAGGCATACCCGAGAGCATCGCGAGGAGCACGCCCAAAATGCCGATCACCAGTGGCAGCCAACCCGCGCTGAGGCCGGGGAATAAGAAGATCGAACCAATGATCAGGAACACGACTCCGACGGTGCTCCAAAACGCCTGGATCCCCGATTGCACATCGATCGCAAATCCAATGAACGCGATCACCAGGAGCGCCACCGCCCACGGTCGGGCATCGAGGACAGAAAGCCCATAGCCACCGGCGAGCAAGCTTCCGGCTCCGAGGACGCCAGCGACGCCGACGCCGGCGGTGTAGAGCTCAAAGACGAGGAGGCCGAGCCCAATGATGAAGATCAAATAGGCGACGGGTGGCGATGCGAAGGTATGAAATTGCTGCTCGATCAGCGGCAAGGTGACGAAGCGGGTTGCCGACGTGGGGATGCGTGTTGCGTCGGCACCTTCGGGCAGTATCGAACCGTCCGGCAAGGCTTCGCCACCCTGGACGATGTCGGAGTTGAAGCCCGGGAGTTCGAGTAGGTGGTTGAGGATTACCGGAGCGTCTTGAATCGGCAGCGACCGATCGCTTCGGCCGAGATCGAGCAGTTCGTCATAGCCGACGACGCTACCGTTGAACCCGCCGGAGAGGAGGCTGACGAATGGGCCTTCGGCGGCGGTGCCCTCGAGGACCGAGTCACCGAAATCCCCGATCTCAGATCCTGGGGAAATGCCGATTCGGCTCGACGCCAACGCGATCTGACCTGCTCCGCCGAGAGCGCGACCGTTGCCCGATGGGCCAAGCCATACCGAGACGGGAACTTCGAACTCTGCGATTCGGGTTGCGAGCGCCGCGATTTCTTCATCGCTGATGGCGGTGCCTTCGCTCTCCATCTGCAAGATGACGCCAGCGGCACCGTTTGCTTCGCTCTCGTCGAGGCTTCGTTCGATGAAATCAGCCAGAACCGGATCGATCAGGCCGTTGACCTCGATGACGTCGAATGTTCCTTCGAGCTGTGCGTTTGCGGGCGCAGCCGACAGAATGAGTCCAGCCAGCAACAAAACGGCGGCAACCAGACGACGCGTGGTGGCAGTTGGAACTCGAAGTGAGCGATTTTCAGTACCCATATCCACTCCTCATCATCGCGGGAAAGGGTGGCGTTGGTAAGACGGTACTGACCGCGGCCATCGGAACCGCCTCCGCGGACGCTGGTCTTTCGACACTGTTAGTCGAATTGGGTGGCCAGCGGCAGCTCTTGCCCATGTTGTCGGAGAGCCCCGGGCGGCTCTTGGACGCCCCCATCGATGGCCCGGTGCAGCTGTCGTCGGCCCTCTCGTGGGAAAGCCTCGACGCAGATCGGCTGCTCGCAGGGTGGTTGTCGGGGCGCAGCATGGGCCTGGTCGCCGACCGTTTAGAGCGAACCGGGGCGCTTTCGGTTATCGCCACGTCAGTGCCGGGCATTCAAGACGTGCTCGTCCTTGGTTATCTGCGCGCTCAGCTGGAGACAGGTGACTGGGATCGCATCATCGTCGACGGCCCTGCGTCTGGTCGGGCACGTGAGCTGTTGCGAGCACCGCGTCAGGTAGCCGAGGCAGCATCCGAGGGCCCGATTTACGATCAGGCAACGCGCGCTCATGCATTGTTGACCGACCATGAAAAGTGCGCCGTGGTGCTCGTGACCTTGCCCGAGGAAACGCCGGTCAACGAGACGATCGAAACCGCCTACGACATCGAAGATGACCCCGGCGTGCGACTCGGTGGCGTCATCGTCAACCGCATCTTTCCGCACCGGGAACCTCCGGCGAGCTTCGACGCGCACCCACTGGGCCCTGGCATTCGGCTACGTCATGAGGCCAATGTCGCGAACATCGCTCGGCTAGAGGAAGAACTCCCGGTGCCGCGCCATGAGACGCTCGAACAGCCCGAGGGGATCCGTACACCTGCCGATATTGCGGCGTTACTCGACCCGCCCGACGCTCCCGTAGTTCTGTCGGAGATCGCGCGCCCCGCACAAGACCTGGAGGCGATCGACGCACTGTTGCAGCGGCCGATCGTCGTGACCGTAGGGACCGGCGGTGTTGGCAAGACGACCATGAGCGCCGCCCTTGCCGTTCGCGGCGCCCAACTCGGTAAGTCCGTTGCCCTGATCACGATCGATCCGGCGAAGCGACTCGTCGATGCCCTCGGTATCGAAACCCTCGATGATGAGCTGCGCGCGGTGCCCGTCGAGACGGGGTCCCTGGGCGCGACGATGTTGGACCCGGGGGCGACGTTTGAGCGAGTGGTTCGGCGTCATGCGTCCAACGATGCACATGCCGATCGCATCCTGGCCTCGCCGCTCGCCCTTCAACTCGCCGAATCCCTCTCGGGTATGACGGAATACATGGCGGTCGAACGATTGTGGGAGCTACACACCGACCCGGCCATCGATCTGGTGGTGGTCGACACGCCGCCCTCTTCGGACGCGCTCGCGTTCCTCGATGCACCGACGCTGTTGGCACGACTGCTCGACAATCGGATGTACAAGATCCTCGTCCACGGGAAGAAGCGGTCGATCATCGATCGGGCGGTCGGAGGGTTTGTGAGCCAGCTGGTATCGGTTGTCGGTGGTGCCGTCGTGCGCGATGCCGTGGCCTTTTTCCAGGCCTTCGAAGGGATCGAGGATGGGTTCCGCGAGCGGGGCGACGCTATTCACAAGCTGCTTCGAAGCAACGAAACCGGGATAACTCTCGTTGCCTCGCCAACCGGGGCCTCGCTCGAGAACGCCATGTCGTTCGATGCCCAGTTGCGCCACGCTGGGGTTGTACCAGAATTGACAATTATCAACCGGTGCACGCCCGAGGTCCCGGGAGCCGGACGCTCCAAAATCGCTGGAACGATCGTTGCGCATTTGCGAAGCAAACGACACGCAGAACACGTGAACATCGCTGAGTATCTCAACCGGGTGGATATGCCCGTGACTCTCGTGGACGATCTCCCGATGCCCGTGACCGACCTTGGAAGCGTCCAGATGCTGGCTCGCTACATCGGTGGCGAGGTCTAGTTCTCGATCCGGCTTCAGTCGCCTGCGAGAGCTTCGAGAGCCTCTGCGAGTGAATTGGTGACCGGGACGATGCGGTCGAAGCCGGTGGTATGAAGCAGCTTGTTCAGCCCAGCTTGGGTTGAGACAACAGCGACGTCACCGTCGCCTTCGCGAACCCGGCGGATAGCGCCGATCAGGGCACCGAGGCCGGCTGAATCCATAAAGGGCACTTCAGATAGGTCGATGATCAGCCAGCGAACGTTCTCGATCGCTGAAGTCGTTTCTCGGAACTCGCCAACGGTGTAGGCGTCTACCTCGCCGCTGAGGCGGCACAGGTGATAACCCTCGCCTTCATCGACCGCTTCGACATTAATTTCGAGCATAGAAGAGACCTCGCAATCCCCAGTCCATCCGCACACCAAGAGGCTTGCGGAACACCTGATGGTAGCCCGAAGCCGCCAACACGGCACCAGCAACGCGTATTGATACGCTTTCTTGCATGCCTGACGTACTTCTCGCAACCGACGCCGATTGGCTCTTCGACGACGTCGTAGCCGCCCTTGGAGGCACCCACGACGTGCATCGCGTCCGTGAGGGTTCAGTCGTGGCGGAGGCTGTGGCCACGGTCGAGCCAGAGCTCATCATCCTCGACCTGCAGATCGGCAACATGGGTGGAGTCGCAACATCGCTGCTGCTGAAGCAAGAGGCTCGCGCCGAGCGGCTGCCTCACGTACCGATCTTGTTGCTGCTCGACCGAGAGGCCGACGAATACCTGGCCACCCAGTCCGATGCAGACCGCTGGGTCGTCAAGCCGTTGAACTCGCTTGCGCTGCGTCGCGCTGCTCAGGAACTGATCCCAGAAGCGGTCGAGTAGCTCAAATTCACCGCGTGATGCACTAGACCAGGGTCGGGAGATCCAGGAATGAACGAGCACGCACACAGCCACGATCACGAGACGTGGGCAACCCGACATGACGACGGCAACGGCCAACACTTTCATATGGTCGATACCGACCTGATCTCTGAAAGGTTGGCCGCCGCCGGAGCCGCCGTCACCGCCCACGGCGATCAACAGATCGCCGGCCGCCCCACCTGGGTCATCGAAGTCGGTTAA
The DNA here is from genome assembly GCA_964441145.1 of uncultured Acidimicrobiales bacterium. GTDB lineage: Bacteria > Actinomycetota > Acidimicrobiia > Acidimicrobiales > SHLQ01 > SHLQ01. The sequence goes on along the minus strand of CAYTUB010000043.1, from coordinate 375 downwards.
ACCTCGGGTCGATCCGCAATCTGTGGTTGTCCGGTGGAGACATTGGCGATGACACCCTGCACGTGTGCGGGGCTCATCATGAGTGCGATCCCGATCTGTTCGAGCATTGCGACCTCAGATGCGTCGAGCTGACCATCGGCAGCGGCGAGGTACGCCAGCTGGCCGATCAGGGTTTCCTTCCCGAAGTGATCCAGGGCTGGTGCGCACTGTGCCACGTGGGTGAGTGCGTCTCGGGTGAAGAGACTCTCGAGGTCGTGTTCGAGCTGCTCGATGGTGTAGCCGGTGTCTTGACGTTGCATGACGGCAACCGCGGCGCCCTTCTCGACGTCGAGCACCTGACCATCGGCGTAGAGTGTGGCAACGACCGCGTAGCGC
>CAYTUB010000042.1:25482-27348 GCA_964441145.1 uncultured Acidimicrobiales bacterium | reverse complement strand
ATTCGGTGCTTTTTCTTCGTCCGTCGTTGAGTTTTGGAACAGGTGACACGGGATACGTAGCGAGGCCTCTCACGCTGGTTCGCACAGGACTACATGGTCCGCTGACTCAAGTGACCGAGAACCGTCGCGGCGTTATTTCTGTCGAGCTTCTTGCCGCAATAGTCGTTCGCCTTTCTGAAGGCTCGACAGGTCTCTCGGCTCGCGTCGTCGCCGGTGGGGACCCGTTATCCACAGCTGGCATGGTTGATGCAATGGCAATCGGCTGTGGAGTTCCCCAAAGGTGGGTGCCGATTCCAGGAGTCAGTTCACTGCTATCGAGTCGCGCAGGTAGCGCTTTGGGATCTCTGGCCAGCTCGTTCGAGCTCGATGCGTCCTGGCAAGAAAGCCTCAACCCACCGCTAACGGAAGACTCTCATGATTCAATTGTTTCGTTTGCTAGTGAGGCATCGTGAATACACGTCCAATTGACGTCATGATTGCAGGGACTCAAAAGGGGGGTACGTCTACCCTGCATCAGGTGCTTGCCTCGCATAGCTCCGTTGGTTCCCATGCTCAGCAAGAGTTCGGGTTTTTCGTCTCGGACGAATTGTTCAGTAGGGGGTACGAACGTGAGGCCCAGCGTTGCTTTGATCGCGATGCGGCCGCAGCTGAAGTCTTGCTAGCGAAGAGCGTCGGGGTGATGTTTATGCCGGTTGCGTGCGAGCGGCTCAGGCAACATAACCCGAAGTGCAAGGTGATCGTCTCGCTGCGAAACCCCTTTGACCGCGCAATCTCAGCGTACCGCTACCAGGTGCAGGTAGGGAGGGAAGACGGAGACATCTCGTTTCAGAATGCTCTTGAGCGTGAGCGCAACCCGGAAGCGGCGCTTGACCCGGATTTGATCCATGTGGCGTACATCCAGCGCGGGCTTTACGTCAACCAGCTCCAGATGCTCTGGCAGGCTTTTGGTCGCGAATCCGTGCTAGTTGTTCGATTCGAGAGTCTCAGGAACCAACCGGAGACCGTTTATCAAGAGATTCAGAACTTCTGTGGTCTTCGACATGAACCGCTCGAGGTCGGCAGAGTCGAGAATCAGACAGGAGACCTCGTGTCGCCTACAGTTTCTCGACTTGCACGCACCCCATTGGCAAGAGTCCTGACCTCCGCCATTCCTCCCGGTTTGAGGGAGTCGGCGTACCAGAGACTTAAAGGTATTTCAGGGCGGATAGAAAGAAGCGTTGTCCCGGAAGTCAGTTCCGCATCGTTTCCGGATTGGGCGGTCGAGCGGATCGTGTCGGATCTTCGTGAATTAGAGAATCTCACCGGACTAGATCTACACGAGTGGGAATCCCCGAGTCGCTAGACGATTCACGGGCCGATAAATGATCGGTTGTGCGATCCAAGATCAGGAGTGTGCTCTAGCCGGACGTCAGTGTTCGAACTAAATGGCACCGCTAGCCGATGGTGAAGCTGGTGATGGGGTTTTCGGTTGATGTTGCGATGTTGTTGGCGTTGTCTCGGACGTTGAGGACGATTTGGTGGTCGCCGGTTTGATCGAAGTTGACGTTGGGGAGTGTCCAGGTGACGTTGGTTCCGTTGCCGTTGAGTGTTGCGGTGTTCCATCTCGGGGTGGTGGTCCAGGTGGTGCCGTTCCAGTATTCGCGTGGGGTGGTGAGGCGCCGGATTTGTACGAGGACTCTGTCGATTCCGGAGTTGTCGTCTGTTGCGTTGCCTGTGATCTGGATGGTGCCGGGTGTGGTTGTTGAGCCGGCCGCGGGTGTGGTGACGTCAGCTTCAGGATCGACGGTGTCAGCTGTGCCGATGGTGAAGCCGGTGATGGGGTTTTCGGTTGATGTTGCGATGTTGTTGGCGTTGTCTCGGACGTTG
>CAYTUB010000042.1:0-25382 GCA_964441145.1 uncultured Acidimicrobiales bacterium | reverse complement strand
TGGTTGTTGAGCCGGCCGCGGGTGTGGTGACGTCAGCTTCAGGATCGACGGTGTCCGGCGCAACCAGAAGAGCAACCGACCAGCCGAGGGCGTTAGTGCTGTGGTGCTCGGTGATGGCGGTGCTGGCTGGCGAGCTCGAAGTGGCGACGACGGGGTTGATGGCCAAGGTTGAGTTGACGCGTCCTGCGAGTGACCCAATGGCTGTGCTGAGCGTTGCAAGATCTGGCGAGGCGAAGATCTCGGTGGTGTCGGAGGTGCGTTCCGCCCAGTAGTGCAGCGTTGTGGCATCGCCGGTGAAGCTCAGCGACGGAGCAGTGTGTTCCGCCGTTCGTTGCGTCGTAGCTGTGGTTGCCTCTGCGGCGATTGGATTCGTAGGATCGACTCCGCGGAAGACGGAAAGGGTCAGGTTGTTTTTGGCCTGTATCGAAAGCGGAAATATCTGGTTGCTGTTCGGGTCTGAGGCGGTCAAGGCTTTCCAGAAGCCGAACGTGCGGAGGTTGCCGTCGGTCTCGTCGCCAAACTGAACCCAACCGGCGGGAGCGGTCACAACGGCAGCCGACTGGCTTACGGAAACAAAGGCGATCGCAACGTCATTTGCCTGAGCAATCGCAGGGATCTGCTCAGCTACCGAAGTGAAGTTTGAAACCTTGGTCGCGGTTGCGATGTGTTCGATCGGAAGGCCGCCGCTGCCTACGGCAACTTTCTGGACGAGCGAATCGGTTTGGCCAGAGTTGTCGGTAACCGTGAGGGTGATGTCGTGCGTGGTGTCGTCGGCAAGTGTTGCCGACGCTTGCTGACCGGTAGCCGTTTGTCCGTTGCCAAAGTCCCAGGCGTATGACGTGATCGAACCGTCGTCGAGGCTTGTGCTGGCGTCGACGTTGCATTGAGTGGTGGCGCAATCGATGGTGAATAGTGCTTCGGGTGCGGTATTTCCACCGGCTCCTTCGCCTACGAACACGGCGAAGTGTGCAGCGAATACTGCAGGACCTGCGGTCCCTGAAGGATTCACGATGTTGCGGAAATCGCCGCCGACCTGCAGACCCGATGGTCCGCTTTCGAGACCCCAGACGCCATCGGTTGAGTCGAGGTCGGGGTTCCAGCCCGTGAGGTCGCCGGTCGCTGCGTCGAGCGCCCACAGCTTGTTACGGCGGGTGGCGTTTGGGTTGGCATCACTTTCGATGAATCCATTGGGGTTGGCAGCTGTGCCGCCAACGAAGTTCGTGTTCATCGTCCCATCGAGGTTGTAGCGAGCCTCTGTGTACACGAAGTTGCCGTGGCCACCTGCGTACACAGTGGTGTTCGTCGCTTCGAGCGCCTGGGTATCGCCGGCACCGATCTTCTGCCAAAGGAGTTCGCCATCGGTTGCGTACTTGCGCACTGCGTTGCCGCCCTGAGGTGACGCAGAGGGGGTCCCGCGGGTGCCTACGTAGATGGCGCTGCCATCGGGGGCGGGGCTCACAACATAAAGAGGATGTCGCTCTTCAAGCGTGTTGTGGCTAGCCAAACCTGGGCTCCACGTACCAAGAACCGTGCCGGTCGATGAGTTGAGCGGCGCGAGATAGGAAACTGCGCTGCCGCCGATGTTGTCGAAGTTGCCGCCAGCCCACAGCACGTTATTGACATCGAGTTCGACGTCGCGAACGCGAGCATCGGCCGTACCGACCCAGTTGCCGTCGAGGGCGCCGGTCGTGGCGTTGAGCTTCACGAGATTTGGTGCTGATACGCCGTTGACGGTTCCGAAATTGCCGCCAACCCAAACCGAGTTGCCGTCAGTGGCGATGGTGTCGACCTGAGCGTTGATGTTTGCGTTGAATGTCGTGTCCAGCGCACCGGTGATGGCATCGAGCTTGGCGATTCGCGCGCGAAAGGTGCCGTTGACGTTAGTGAAACGGCCACCGATATAGAGATCTGCGCCATCAGGAGAAATGGCGATGGCATCGACGATCTCGGCGCTGTTCAAGATCACGGGTGCGAACGTTGGATCCACCTGCCCGGTTGCAACGTCGATAGCTGCGACGGACCGACGTGGCTCGCCGCCTACGGTGATGAAGTCTCCAACGATGTAGAAGAGGCCGTTGGCCTCGAGCGACTCGTAAACCGGCGTGCTCGCGGTACCAATAGCACCGGTAGGAGGAGCCTCGGCTGGGTCGACGTTCGCAGTGCCGAGCGCCGTCGTTGGGGGATTGTTGGCGATTGCCTTCGAGCCGTCGAGCCAGAGCAAGGCCGAAACTGCGGCGACTAGCGTGAACGTCGCTCCGAGGATGAATTTCGCTATCCGTGCCATATCGATCTTCCTGGCTGTGTCGATCTTTTTAGTGTGCATCGCAGGGGACCCTCCCGATAAGGCCGATTGCCCTTTGAATTGTTGTGAGGAGCGAGGCACCACCGTTCATGGTTTCCCGTACCGCCGTTTCCACCATCTGTGATCCCAACCAACTCATGGCAACCTCGCGTGAGATTGCCAGGCTGGCCTACTACATAATGTAGGCGCGCACGCCAGACGATGGAACCCCGGGCTTGGGGTGTTCGGCGCGCTGTACCTCGCTCATCGCGATGGCGTCGGGCTTCAACACCGGCTATGGAGCATCGTCTCAAGGCCCTTCCGCCGGACTAGATGGACGCGATCGCTCCGAATAGCTCATTATGTAGCATTCGGCCTATTTTTCGTCACGCTGCGCTGCTGGTATCGTTCGTATGGAAACAAGAACGACGGTGGGATGTCGAGCGCACCTCACTTATTGGATTGGAGGTGCAATGACCAAAGCGAGTCCGCCTAATGAGAGCGGAAATGATCGCATCTCTCGCTACGTGTCACTGGTGACCTTCGGCCTGTCGCTCGCTTTCGCGCTGGCGATAAGTGCGCTTTCGATCACCCTCGACTTCGTACGAGCTGAACTCGTCTTGGCTACAGCACTCGGCGCAGTCCTCATTTCGGCGGTACGCGGGCTCTTTCGCACGCGGATGGTTCCCGATGTGACGTCTATGGGCCTGCGTTTGTCGCAGAGTTCCCTCATAGCGGCCGCTGGCGTACTGATTATCTCGGAGTTTATTGGTCAGTCAGGATTTGGCCCGGCAGAGTTCTTCTTTGTCTTGGTGCTTTCACTTATCGCTTCGACGATGGGAATGTACGTTGGCTCGCAGACCCTCAAGTCAATGTGGAGAAGGGGAATCGGTCGATCACGTGCGATTGTCGTCGGAACTGGCCGGCTCACTGACGAATTGCTCCTCGAGCTTCGCCATCGCCGGACCTACGGCGTCGACATAGTCGGAATCGCGTACCCCGGCTCGCTTGATGTTGTTGGTCCTGACAACGCTGATCTTGTTCATCGCCGCCTCGCCGAGCTGGCCGATTTGGTTTCGCTCACACATGCCGACCGAGTGATCATTGGTCCATCGGTCGACGAGGACCGTGAGCTCGTTCGCGCTGCCCGTTTGGTAGCGAGCCAAGGCACAGCGGTTTTCGTAGTGCCGAGATTGTTTGAGATGGGTGTCGGCCTCGATTCGCTTTCTCCGGATCGAGTGCGCGGATATCCGCTCGTGCGGGTGCAGCGGTCAGCGCATCCTCGGGTAGCGCTTCAGATGAAGCGAGCCTTTGATGTAGGTGTCAGCGGCACTGCGATCGCGGTGCTGTCGCCAATAATGGCCGTGTGTGCGCTGCTCGTAAAGACCACAAGTGACGGGCCGGTCTTGTTCTCCCAAGAACGTATTGGGCAGTACGGCAAGCCAATTACCGTGTCAAAGTTCCGCTCGATGACGGGGAGCGAAACATCCGATGTCGAGTGGACGGCAGAACAACGGGTCACGTTAGTGGGTGCGTTCTTGCGACGTTTTTCGCTCGACGAGCTCCCGCAGCTGTTCTCCATATTTCGAGGTGACATGAGCCTTGTTGGCCCCCGCCCAGAACGACCTGCCTTTGTGGAAAAGTTCGCTGGAGAGTACCCCGATTATGACGAGCGCCATCGAATGCGGGCCGGTCTCACCGGGCTTGCTCAGATTGTTGGTCTGGTTGGGGATACCTCGATCGCGGAACGACTGAAATACGACAACCTCTACATCGATCAGTGGTCCTTTGGTACAGACCTCCAGATTCTTGTGAAAACCGCTTGGGCCGTCCTGCGCCAACCCGCCAAGAAACGGGAACAAACCGAACTTGCTCGGGCGCTCGCAACCGCACCGGGACCGCTCCCGGACGCGAACCTCGAAGCCCCTGAAGGAGTCAGATAGTGGCCAGTCCCGAGACGCTAGTCGTGAACGATTACGCCGGACACCCGTTTCAAGTTGAGCTCTCCGATGAGCTGGCGATTCAGGGGCACCGGGTAGTGCATGCCTATTGCTCTACAAACGTCACGCCTCGCGGAAATTTCGACGGTCGTTCACCGAACCTGACCATCGAAACAATTTCAACGGGCGATGAATTCGAAAAGTATGACGTGCGCCGTCGGCTCGTCGCAGAGATTCGCTACGGCCTGGGGTCGGTCAAGGTGCTTCGCCGACACGGAGCGACCGTCTGTCTGAATTCGAACATGCCGATCATCTCGCTCTTCATCATCACCGTCGCGTGTCGACTGCTACGAATTCGCCCGGTGTTGTGGCTCCAAGACCTTCAAGCTGGGTTGATTGCGCTAGCGCTCGGAAGCGAGACCCACCCGGTCGTGAGGCTGATGTCGGCGATCGAGCGTTGGTGCGTTCGTAATGCGTCGCACGTGGTGACAATCTCCGCAGGGTTTGAGGATGCGGTCGAGGGCTTTGGCGTAAAGCGTGAGCGATTGACCACGATTCCGAACTGGGCTCCACTCGATGATGTTCCTGTGCTGGCCCAAGACAACCCATGGTCGCGAGAGCACAACCTTCAGACCGGCCCGCCCGTCTTGTTGTATTCCGGATCGATGGGTATCAAGCACCGGCCTTCCGCGTTGGTATCACTCGCTGAAGAACTTGCTGAATCACAACCCGATGCCGTCATTGTTGTCGTGAGTGAAGGTGTCGGAACGGAGTGGCTCGTCGAGCAATGTGCAAAGAGAGCCATCAACAACATCCGGTTCCTGCCGTTTCAACCCTTTGATCGTTTACCGGAGGTATTGGCCTCGGCAGACATATTGGTCACGCTTCTTGAACCCGACGCTGGAGAGTTCTCCGTGCCTTCCAAGGTGCTGACCTATCTCTGCGCCGAACGTCCAGTGATTGGATTGATGCCGCTCAACAATGCTGCAAGTCGGCTCATCTACTCGGAGGCCAACGCAGGCCTCGTAGCCGACGACATTGATTCGTTCGTTGAAAATGCACTCGAGCTTCTAGCCAATCCACGCGAGCGCAAAGAAATGGGCAATCGCGGCCGAAAATACGCCGAACGCGAGTTTGATCGAGTTGCAATCACTCAACGCTTTGCTGACCTCTTGAACCTCGGACCAACCAAGGTCCGAGCTGAGCCACTAAACGCATGACCGACATCGACAACGTCAAAAGGCAGGTTCGAGACCGAACCGTCAAGGCCGCGGCCTCGGTAGGAGATCGCGTCGGCGTAGCGGTCGGGCCACATCACTTTTACAGCTCGGTTACTAATCGTCGCGACCTGAAAGGTCAGGACTCGTGGAGGCGCACTTTTCTGCCTCCCGGTATCGATTGGGACATCGAAGGCCAGGTCCGATTTTTTGAGTCGATCATGACAGATTCGGCGCGGATGACAGACGCTGATCGCGCTGCGCTCAACGACCTAGGCCGCGTTGGTTCGGGTTTCGGGTTCGTTGAGGCAGAGTTCCTGTTCGCCTATTTGCGGGTGCAACAGCCGAAGCGAATCGTAGAGATCGGCTCGGGAGAAACCACATCGATTATGTGGAGGGCGCTTCGAGACGTGGAGTCTGAAATCACTGCCATCGACCCCTACTCCTCGCTTCCCGACATCATTCGGTCAGACGTCACCGTTCGCCAAGAACCACTTCAGGTCGTTACCGATGACATCATCGCTGACCTATCAGAGGGGGACTTGCTCTTCATCGACAGTTCCCACTCGGTAAAGACCGGCTCCGAAGTGCACCTCATCTATCTCGACCTTTTGCCTCGCCTAAAGCCAGGTGTCCGAGTACACATCCACGACATCTACATGCCCTATGTCCACCACCCGGGCCTGCTCGAGGAAGACATGTGGGACTGGCAGGAGACCGCACTGCTCGTTGCGCTGCTGGCCAATTCCAGCAAGTTTGAAATCGACTGCGCTCTAAGCGGACTGGCCCACGAACGACCGGACGCGTTGCGGCGAAACATTCCGGGCTACATCGAGCGCCCCACCGACTCAGGTGGGTTGTTCACTAACAGCGATGGCCATTTTCCTGCGAGTCTGTACATGCACTCGAAGTAAAGCCGCCTAGCGCCGTACTCCGGCATCGATAAGAGATGTGACTGCGACGAACCCGAAAGATGATCAACTTGCCCCGTCAGTGGTAGCTCTGGTTGGAGCGCCGCGAAGCGGTTCCACGGCGGTGGCAGAGATGCTCGCCCAGGAACTCAACGGTGTTCACGTCGGCGAGCTTCACTTGCTCTTCGACCGGCTCAAGGACCCAACCCGGCTTTGTGGTTGCGGCGCTCCCGTTGTCGACTGCGAATTCTGGGCGCCCACGTGGCAGCGGGTTCTCGATACCAATGTGGTCAAGTCTCTAGATGACGCCCTCGAGCTCTACGACCGAGCAGCTCGATTTAGCTCGGCGATACGGACAGAGGAATCGGAACGTGCTCGCTTCGCAAGGTTGATGGCCGCCGTCTACGACGCAATCTCGACCGAATCGGGCAATCAGCTGATCGTCGACTCCTCCAAGCACCCCATGTACTTCCGGGCCGTTCAGGGAGAAACCGATCTCTCGGTGTTGCACCTTGTACGGGACCCCCGTGGCGTCGCGTACTCATGGTCGATCGCCAAACCCGACCCGGACAAGGCTGACGGGAAGATGGTGAAGCGTTCGCCTGCCGTCGTGGCAGGGGAGTGGTTGGTCATCAATTATCTCGCCGACGGTCTCATTGGGTCATCTGCCGTTGGGGTTCGAAAGCAACTCGAACAACTCGTGACCGAGGGCCTCGAGCCCACCATCGAAGCCTTAGAGCTCAGCCGCAACCAAAGAGCGACGTCCTTCTCCCATACCGTTGCGGGCAACCCACTGCGTCATGACGCGCAACCCACGTCGATGCGAGCCGATGATAGATGGGTGGAACAGATGCGCCGCCGCGATCGAGTCATCGTCTCTGCCATCGCCGCGCCCCTCCTCAAAGCGATGGGCTACTCCTATGGCTAGTTCAGATCCCAAAGTGCTCGTTGCGGGTCCATTTCCCGGGCCGCGTCACGGCATGGCAATCGTTACCGAGGCCATTGCTGACGTGGTGGACGGGTCGCTTCGACTCGACCTCTCGGCCGGTGGCGTCGGTGGGTCGCGCTCGGACCTGGCTAAGAAAGTTCGCAATGTTGCCAAAAGCCTCGCGACGTTGGCGCTCCGCGGGCGGTCGTTTGATCACCTTGTTCTGGCAGTGGATTCAGGCGAAGGCATGTTGATTACCTTCCTGATGGTCATTCTTGGCCGGTTCCACAAGTTGCGGATCACACTGCAACACCACACGTGGGCATATTTGAGGGACCATCGAGGCTTGATGGATCGAATTATTTCGACTGGTGGTCCAGAGCTAGAGCACATGTTCCTGTGCGAGCGAGCAGCCGGAGAGTTCCGCGAGATGTACAGGCCGCCTGGGCCCGTGTTGGTCGCCGGAAATGCATTTTCGGTCCCCTTGGCGCAAACCGCAGTGACCAATCGAGATCACCTGGTGGTTGGTCACCTCGCGAACTTGTCGCGGGCCAAAGGCATTGAGGAGGTCGTGGTCTCCGTCAAGCAAAACCCTGAGGTCAGCTTTCTCATAGCGGGACCCGCGGTCGATGACGTTGCTCGAAGCTCACTCGAACAGCTTGCAGCGCTTCCAAACGTCGAACTGCGCGGCCAACTCGATGACGTCGAAGTGAGACGTTTCCACAGTGATACCGATATCTTTCTGCTTCCCAGCGAGACCGAAGCAATGCCACTCGTCGTGTGGGAGGCAATGTCATCGGGCTCAAGCGTTGTGGGCTATGACGTCGGCTGCGTTGGTTCCATGGCCAACAGCACTGCTATCCGAGTTGCCCATTCGTCAGAGGAGTTCCAATCGCAGCTGAGGGCCGCAATTTCTCAACGAGTGTCCGGCGGAGCCGAGGGCAAGGTGTGTCGTCAAACGTTCGAAGAAATTCGACGCCGACACACAGAGGAACTCATTGCGTTGATGCAAGGCAACCACCTGACATGAGGCTTCCTGATTTCGTCGTGATCGGTGCCCAAAAGTCTGCCAGCACTTTTCTGGCAGACCAGCTCGGTGCTCGCCAAGACGTCTACGTGTCCAAACTTGAGATTCCCTATTTCGAACACCCCTTCTTCACCCACACCCCGCTCAACGAACTCGGAAAGGTCGGAGCTGAGGTCGGGGCCGGGGTGCGTTACGGCATCAAGCGCGCCGATTATCTGGCTCGGCCAGAAGTTCCCGAAAACCTATTCTCTGTCATTCCCGGTGCTCAACTGATTGCGGTCCTGCGCCCTCCCGTGCAACGCGCGGTGAGCGGGGCGTACTGGTACATGCTTCACGGATTCCTTCCGGTCCGCCCGCTCAACGACACATTGCTCGGGCTGCTCAACACGTGGCATTCAGGAATCAGAGATCGCTCGACCGAAGTGTTGAGTTACGGAATGTACGGCGAATCGCTCGCCCGCTGGATGGGACACTTTCCCTCCCAGAGCCTTGTCGCGATCGACTCGCGTACCTTGTCAGAGGAAAGCTCCTGGCACCGTCTTGAGCAACACCTAGCGCTGGACCCGGCTCCGCGACCCGATGGCGAGGTGGTTCGGTCGAATCCGGGAGTGTACGACCCCGCCCGCCTGCGCCTCCTGCGGCTCCGCGCCCCCCTCGTGTACGACTGGTCGAAGGACGAACGTTTTCAATACCGGGATCGCCCCTTCGCGTACCGCCCGATTCGGACAACGATCGCAAAGGTGCCCACGTTGCTCGACCGCTTCGTCGTCAGGCGCTTCAGCGACTCGGGTCCCGAAGCGCTGACGCCCGAGGTCGAGGAGCGTTTGACCGACTTGTACCAAAGCGACTTAGAGCTGTTGATCGAGGTCGCTGGAGTCGACCTGCGAGACGCTGCGAAGCGGTCGACGTGAACCTCGCAAGACTAATGAGCGTCGATATGTGGACGCTCATTTTGCGCACGCCCGACGCCGGAGACGTTGAGCTGCGCCCCGACAGCCCGACGAAGTTCTGGGCTGACCCGTTCCTTATCCCCGGCACCGACGGCCGTGGGATGATGGCCGAGGAGTTCGACTACCGCACCAACCTCGGGCAGATCGTGGAGTTAGCCTTAGACGATTCCTACAAGGTGCTCAGCGTGACACCGAGCTTTCCAAGCAATCGTCATCAGTCCTACCCCTTCACGATCGACTACGACGGAACGCTCTATCTCATTGCGGAAATGAGTGACCGAGGGCTGGTCCCGCTCTTCAAGCGAACGACGTCGGGGTGGGAAGAGCAAGAGCCGTTGCTTGCAGACTTCGCTGGCCTGGACTCGACCCTGGTCGTTGACGAGACCGGAGCGCTCTGGCTGTGCACGAGCCCGCTCAGCGACCCCGACCGTCTTGAAGTGTTTGGCGCGACCGAACTCGGTGGACCATGGACGCACCACGCCACCTTGGCGCAGGGAACGCGCGGCAGCCGCAGCGCAGGACGTCCGTGGCGCGACGAGAGCGGACAGTGGATTCGCCCTGCCCAGGACGGCAGCGAGCGCTACGGCGGGGGTGTCGTACTGAAGGCGGTCGCAGCTGACTGGAAGTCCGAGTCGGCGCACAGCCAGCTTCCCGTGCCCACCGGATTCGAAGGTCTGCACACCATCGATTGCCTGGACGGTTTCGAGATCGTCGATGCGGTCTCTCGAAGGTCCATCACCACGCGCCATGAGTTTGTGCGGTGGCGTGCGCAGGACCTTCGGCGGCGCGCTAGCTCCAGACTGTCTCGATAAGGACGACCTCAGATCGTAATGTGATTACGGGTGAGGACGGGAACGACACGATTTCAGCGAAACCGCTGGCGACACGGCCGCCACCAACTGCGAAACCGTAGTCAACGTTCCGTAGCGATCTTGTGGGTTTCAACCACGGAAACCTTCCTACATTGGCTCACGTCGGATCAGTAGCTTGCGCCTGGTAGCGCTCTGTGACTTTCTTTGATGTTAATATCACCTAGGAGCGGTATTGGAGGGGGGACCCCGTGGTCATGGATCTGCGTTCGCTAACGGGGCGTATCAACATGGCATACGCCGCGGCCGCCATTTTGGTGCTGGCGCTCGCAAGCGCGTTTTTTGTTGTGTTGGCAGCACCCCAAGCGCGTGGTGCGGTAAACCACGGTCAACTCGTACCAGAGTCGGTGCGTCGAGATCTGCCAATCGTCGTCGATGGCCGAGTCCGCGCGCACGCGCAAGTTGGAAATCGGATCTTCGTTGGTGGCGACTTTACACAGGTCGAGTTACGTGATGGATCGGTTGTGGACCAGGCGTACCTGTATGCATACGACATCGATACAGGACAGTTCGACACTGCTTTCCGGCCGGAGTTAAACAACGAAGTTCTGGCGCTCGAGACGAACGCCGCTGGCGATGGGCTCTTCGTCGGTGGCCGGTTCACACGTTGGGAAGCCGGGGGCGTTACTTCATTTCCGCTTCGAGTGGCGAAGCTGAACGCCGTCGGAAGCTTGGACAGGAACTTTGCCGCTCGCGCATCTGCAGCTGTACTCGACCTTGAACAAGTCGGCGGAGATCTCTACATCGGCGGTGACTTCGTAAGCATTTCGGACCAGCCGATTCGAGGACTAGCACGCGCCGACGCGACCACCGGTGTTGTAGACCCGGGCTTTGATCTTGGTCTCCAAGACTCGATTGCTGGAAACCAACTTGTGCGCCGAATTGCCGCGCACCCAAACGGCAGTGAGTTGTTCGTGTTGCACTACAACGAATTGGTGTTGGGCGAGTTGCGTGAAGCGGTCTTCAAACTCGACATCAGCGCTCCGACGCCAGCCCTGAGCGGATGGACGGCTCCATGGAGCGACCAGACCGACGGAAGGCTTTGTTGGGAGAATCTGCGCGACCTCGCCATCTCACCTGATGGCTCGTTCATTGTTCTGGGTGGTCAAGGCGCCGATATGCCGCCGAACTGCGACAGCGTTGTGCGCTACGAGACAGCTGGCGATGCAGTAGTTCCCTTTACATGGTCGGCGCGATTTTACTCAAGCGTCTTCTCGCTCGCAGTTTCGGACGAGGCGGTGTACGTCGGAGGTCACTTCTGCGCGGCGCCGCTTCTTGGTGCCGTGTACCCCGATGGCCTGACGTCTGACTTTGACGGAACGGCAAACAGTTGCAACCAGGCGAATCCGCTCGATCCAATCAATCCAAGCGAGCTCGACCCAGTTAATGCCGTCTTTCGAAATCAGTTGGCCGCTTTGGATCCAACCACTGCGCAAGCGTTGCCGTGGGATCCCGGTAGCAACAACTCCGTTGGAGTCTTCGACCTGACATTGATCGACCGAGGACTACTCGCCGGTCACGATGGCAGTCGCTTCAACAACAGCTTGGTCGGTCGATCGGGATTCTTTGACCTTGTTGGCGGTACCGGGTTCTTGTGCAACGGCCTTCCAGTTACCGTCAATCTGCGAGCAGGACAGGCGCCGACCGCGGGTGATGATGTCATCCTCGGAACAAATGATCCGGAGACAATCAACGGATTGGCCGGTAACGATGTCATTTGTGGCGAGAGCGGTGACGACACGATTCTGGGCGGCGCAGGTGACGACACGATTCTGGCCGGAAATGGCGATGACGTCGTTGCGGGCAACTCCGGGGACGACATTATCAACGGCCAAAACGACAACGACACAGTCTTTGGTGGTTCTGGCGACGACACCATCAACGGTGGTCTCGGAGATGACGTGCTGGGCGGAGGAGGCGACAGCGATGTCATCGTGGGTAACGACGGTAACGACACGATCAGCGGGGGTTCAGGTGCCGATGGCCTGATCTCTGGTGGTAACGGCGACGACGCGGTCAATGGCGGTGGCGGCGGGGACAATAATGTTCGCGGTGACGCTGGTGATGACACGGTGTCTGGGAACGGTGGGTCTGACAGGCTCTTTGGTGGCGATGGTGATGACCAGGTGCGTGGTGGTCAGGGCAATGACACGGTGAACGGGGAGGCGGGTGATGATTTTGTCGCGGGCAACGACGGCACCGACACCTGCAACGGTGGCACCGCCGACGAGACCGCAGGCGACACCGCGGCAAGTAACTGCGAGACCGTTCTCAACGTCCCGTAGGACGAAATTACTGCGGACTCGCGGTTGGGCGAAGCGCTCACGCCGTTTTTGCGTCCCCACAAAAACGTTTTCTTCGAAGACCGAAGGATTTTGGGCTTCCCGTTCGACTTAGTAGGGAAGCAACAGAATCAAAACGGAGTAGCAGCATGAGTTTGACGGTCGGATCGGGTTCGTACCTCAGTGTGAGAAAGCGGGATGCACAGAAGTTACTTGGCATGGTCGCAGGGGTGGGCGCCTCGTTGCTCTTAGTCCTTGCTCTCGCTGGGCCAGCAAACGCGCAAACCGAAGATCCGCCCTATGAGCAGCTCGGCGCCGATATCGATGCTGACGCAGCGGACGATTCGTTCGGAGCGGCTGTTGCGGTATCCGACGATGGAGACACAGTAATTATCGGGTCACCGAATTCGAACGACTTTCTCGGCGGAGCACAGGTGTACCGTTGGGACGGCTCGGCGTGGACCCAACTAGGCGCCGACTTGGTTCCGGCTCCGTTCATCTCGGACGGCTTCGATAATTTCGGGAGCGCCACTGCGATCTCGGCCGATGGCAACACGGTGGCAGTCGGTGGGCCCTTTGGCGGTTCTTTCCTAAACGGGAGTGTCCGGGTTTTTGACTGGGACGGAAGCGCTTGGAATCAGCGTGGACCGGACTTGGAAGGCGATAGCGACCTTGACACCTTTGGTCAGGCAGTGGCTCTCTCCGACGATGGAAGGACCCTGGTCGTCGGGTACCCCGAGGACGACTTTGGAACGTACGGGAGAACGGACTTCTTCTTCTGGGACGGCACGCGGTGGTCCCTAGAGGCGACATTTGCAGGCACCGAACCTGATGAGAGCTTTGGAACGGTGGTGGCGGTCTCTGGCGATGGAGATCGAGCGATTGTCGGCACCGACAGTGGAGCATTCGGCGACTTTGGTCGAGCCCGCGTGTTCGAACGAAGCGGATCGACGTGGACCCAAATCGGTGGAGACCTCATCGGCGACCTTTTCACCGATGGCTTCGGAACTTCCGTGGCGATCTCAGACGACGGGAACGAGATCGCTATCGGAGCTCATGAGTTCGTCAGGGCCTTGTCGTGGAACGGAACAGCATGGATCTTGCTAGGAGCAGATATCGCGGCCGGGCCAAGCGGGTTGTTCGGGCAAACGCCGTTGGCGATGTCGAACGATGGTTTCACCATCGCTGTTGGGTCGGGTTTTGGCAATGTCGCGCAACTCTTCGAACTTGACGGGTTGGGATGGGTGCAGACAGGTGGGGACTTTGTTGGCGAGGCGAGCGTCGACCAGTTTGGAACTTCGGTTTCTTTGTCGGGTGATGGAGCGACATTGGTTGTCGGAGCGCCCGGCTCACCCTTCAGTACACCCGATCCTGCCTTTGGCTACGTGCGCGCCTTTCGCGAGTCGCTGATCATGATCGGCGACATGATCGTCACAGTGAACCTTGCCGCCGGAGAGATGCCCACCGATGGTGATGATGTCGTCCTCGGCACTCCCGAGGACGACATGATCGATGCAGGCGGCGGTGACGACGTGATCTTTAGCGGTGGCGGCAATGACGTGGTTGTTGGAGGCTCCGGTGATGATGTCATCGACGGCGGCGATGGCGACGATGTGATTTCCGGAAACGACGGGGACGATGTGCTGGAAGGCGGGAATGGTGAAGACGTGATCTTTGGCGGGTCGGGTAACGATGATGTGTCTGGTGGTGATGCTGATGACCTTCTTGGCGGTGGGTCTGGTGAAGACACGGTTTCTGGCGGCGATGGTGACGACCGGATCTCGGGTGGCTCCGACGATGACATAGGTGTGTACGGCGATGCGGGCAATGATGCAGTGAACGGCGGCGGTGAGGACGATGCTGTTGTCGAAGGCGGCGATGGCGACGACACCGTGTCGGGCAATGGCGGAAACGACGTCGTCAATGGCGGTGACGGCAACGACCAGGTCCGCGGCGGCCAAGGCAACGACACGGTCAACGGTGATGCGGGCGACGACTTTGTTGCGGGTAACTCTGGCGCGGATACCTGTGACGGCGGTACTGGTGGCGAGACCACTGGTGATACCGCTGCGGGCAATTGTGAAGCGATTGTCAACGTTGAGTAGCCTCCGACGGCAACTCGCCTCACAAAGTGGCAACCGCTATCCAAATATCCACTTTCCGTAGTCAACTTTGTGAGTATTTGGGTTCTGGATGTGGATTCCAGTATCCAGATTGCGTATGGTGTGGGCCAGGTGGGGACCTGTTGGGATCGCACCTGTCTTGGATGCGCCGTCTACCGTCGTAGACCAGGGAAACAGAACACAAAAAATACTAATAGAGAGCGGGAGTTAGTCAATGAATACCAGGAGAAATCCGACCCATTTTTGGAGGGGCCTTTTATTTGCGCCTCTTACAATATTGGCCCTAGTCGCAGCGCTTTTGTCGTCCGGCGTTAGCGCAGGAGCGCAGACCAACGATGGGGACGGCGACGGAGAAGTTATCGTTGAGGAGTTTGTTCAGCCGGCTCTCGATGACTCAGATGCCGATAGCGGTGACGAGACGAGTAATGCTCCCGCCACGACCGAGGCAGAAGGAGACAATCCGGAGCTCCTAGCCAACTACGAGGCAGCCATCACTGCGATTGGCTCAGGGGATGAAGCTGGGTTTGCCGCACTGGTTGCAGATCTACCCGACGACATCGCAGCGGCGCTTGAAGCCGACTGGGAAGACGTCCACAACCCACAAGCAGCCGCATCTCCGCCAGGGAATAGCCCCACGGCAGACACCGTCGGCATCTTCACTGAAGGTGCATGCAACTACGGTTCGATCCAAGCCGCAGTCAATGCGGCAAGTGACGGCGACATCATCATTGTCGAAGGTGGGTTCACCTACACCGAGAACATTAATATCGACGTAGACATATCGATTCTCCAGTCAAATACCGCTGGCAATACCTGTGGCTACAACTTGTTTGCTCCGCAGTCACCTGCTGCAGATGTCACCATTCAGCCAGCGACTCCTTCCGACAGCGTGATTGAGATTGGCCTCACTGGAACACGCGACGTGGTCCTCGGGTTCATGACCGTCCGCGACCATGAAGGTCCAGAAAGTAACGTGAGCGTTCTGAGCGGTAGTTCGCTACGGCTAACCAACATGGCTATCCGGAGTGGTGTTCACACCTCAAGCCGGGGCGGGGGCGGAGTCTTCATCTCCGACGGCGGCTCGCTGGTTACAGGTGGCGTGAGCGGTGACACCGTTTTCCAGTCCAACATTACAAGCGGTGTGAGCGCCGGACCGTTGACCAACGGCTCCGATGGCGGAGCCATCCACGCGGGAGCGAACACAACCATCGATATTGACGACGCTCTGTTTTCGGCAAACGGTGCGACAGGTGACGGATTCCTCGACTCGCTCGGTGGCGCCATCTTTGCGGGCTCTAACTCCAATGTCACTATCTCCAACTCCACCTTCAACCTGAACCTCGCTCGCGGCTCAGGCGGAGCCGTCTACCTTTCTCCTGGAACCGACATGACGGTCGACGTGGGAACGGGCACTGGCAACGAGACAGTATTCAGCTTGAATAACGCAGCCTTCCTCGGAACAAACGGGTCAGGAGGGGCGATCTACAACTCGTCAAGCTTCCTCGATATTGGCGCCGGAGTCGAATTCGGGGGCAACCTCGCTAACGGGTCCGTAAGTAACGGAGGCGCGGTCTTCCTCGGCAACGGCTCTGACGCCGAGTTCGGCGAGTCCGGCGGCGATCCAGTCATCTTCAGCGCTAACCGAGCAACCAATGGGGGTGGCGCAGTCTTTAGCCAATCGAGCAGTGGAATCGAGTTCGTGAACGTACACGCTACGCGGAACCGTTCTGATGGCACCGGCGGCTTCCTGCGCCTCACCGATGGATCAGCCGACATCGACGAAAGCGGTTGTGACACCAACGACGGGCCCCCGGATGGGGTTGATAGCTACTGCAACCTGTTCGAAGAAAATGTTGCCGATGATGGCGGTGCGGTCGTTCACGCATCGAACGCACAGATAGATATCTCACAAGCCCGGTTGAGCGAAAATGATTCAGCCACGACTGCCGATGTCGGTGCGATCATCTGGATTGCCGACACTGACGGACAGAGCGATCTGAACAGGCTCGTCATCGATGGTCACGACGTCGTGACGGGAACTGGGGCGCTGCTGCTCGTCGAGGGATCCACCGCTGACAGTGTTGTCCTTTCACAGGCGACATTTACGAGGAACCAAGGGCGACTGGTCGATCAAGACGACAGTGCGCCGTTGACCGTGTCTCGCTTGTTGCTCGATGTGCCCGATGAGGATTACTGGCAGGGCGGCACCTATAGCGGCATCTGCAACGTCGCCACCTTCGATGCTGACAACGGAACTGTGCCCGATTTGACGATCGGGTCAACCGACTTCCAAACCACAGCTCGTTCAACCCTTGAGCCAGCTGATGGGACTCCGGCGATCGACATTTGCAAGGAGTTCGTTGCGAACCAGTCGGACATCTATGACCGTTCGATCCAAGATGGCGATGGCAATGGCGCGGACGGCTTTGACGCTGGTGCGTTCGAGTTGGAAGCCATCCTCCCGGCCGCTACCTGCAACGGGCTAACCGTGACGGTCGACATCGGTGCCGGCCAACTGCCAACGGCTGGTGATGATGTCATCCTCGGCACAGCTGGTGACGACGTGATTGCTGCCGGCGACGGTGACGATGTGGTGTGCGCCGGCGGAGGCGATGACTTCGTCGTTGGTGGTCCAGGTGATGACTTGGTACTCGGTGGGCCAGGAGCCGACGAACTTTCCGGCAACGCTGGTGATGACACGCTCATGGGGCAAACTGGGCCAGACATGGCCTTCGGCGGCTCAGGCACGGATCTCGTCGATGGGGGCCTCGGGGACGATCTCAACCTCGGTGGCGGGTCGGACTCTGACACGGTGCTTGGTGGCGAAGGTGACGACAGGATCAATGGCGGGTCCGACGGTGACATCTTGGTATCGGGTGGCGTGGGCAGTGACAGAGTCAATGGCGGAGGCGGCAACGACGGCAACGTCCGCGGCGACGACGGCGACGACTTTGTCTCAGGCAATGGCGGAAGCGATGTTGTGCACGGCGACGACGGCGACGACGAGGTTCGTGGCGGCCAAGCCGACGACACTGTGTTCGGTGGCGCCGGAGACGATTTCGTCGCTGGAAATGACGGCATCGACAGTTGTGATGGTGGCACGACCGGCGAGACCGCTGGCGACACCGCAGCAGGCAGCTGCGAAACCGTGGTCAACGTCCCGTAGTTAACGGGCGTTTGCAACGATCAATGAAGTGAACGGTGCTTGCCGGTCTGCCTTCGGGCAGGCCGGCAAGTCTGTCTAGAAGGGTTTTAAAGTGCGGCTGAAGGTAGCACTTCTTGCGTTGCTCGGGCTTCTCGTGGCAACTACGACAGTGACCCAACCGGTCAGCGCGGAAGAAGTTCTCCAAGGTGTCGCTGAATCAGAGCCAATTCGAGCGGCTGATGCCCTCGACGTTCCCAGCCAGACCGCCGCACTCGTGCTCGAGACGCTCGACCCCGAGCAGGTCCACGGATCTGTCGAAGAGATCCAGGAATTCTTTGAGACCTCGACACAGGGAATCACCGGCCGCGCGGTGGAAGAACCATCGATCCGCACGCTTGTGACCCTGCGCCCGGAATCATCTGAGCAGTCGGTTGCTGAGACCAACGAGACTGTCGCCTCGATGCTCGAAGACTCCGGCTCGTCTGTCATGCATGCAATGAGCGAGGTGCCCGTTCTCGTCGTCGACCTAACCGCCGACGGATTCGCCGAGTTGCAGGCAGAGGAGTCCTTGCTCGGAATCGAAATCGACTCCCCGAACGTCCTTCACCTCGCCGAGACGGTGCCGTTGGTTGGAGCCGATGTCGCAACGGCCGCGGGAAAGACGGGCTGGGGAAACGCGTGGACAAGTGAAGCGAGCGAGGTCGCGATCTTTGACACCGGCGTGCTCTCCGCACACGAGACGTTTGGTGGCCGCGTCGTGGCCCAAGCATGTTTCAATACCGGACCAACATGTCCAAATGGAGCGACCGAGATGGTCGGCCCCGGCGCCGGAGAACCTTGCACCATCTCGGCGGGATGCTTCCACGGCACACACGTCGCCGGAATCGCGGCAGGGGAGAGCGGGGTCGCTCCAGATGCCGAGATCATCTCCGTGCAGGTGTACGAACCCTATGACGGCGGAATCCTCGCCTTTGACTCGAGCCTTATCGCAGGACTGAACCACATTCGAGATCGCGTAGTCAACGGAGATCAGCGGGTCGCTTCCGTCAACATGAGCCTTGGTCGCGACCGGTTCTTCGGGGCCTGCGACACCGACAAGCCCGCGCTAGCGACAGCAGTGAACGCGCTGGTAGCCGTGGGCGTGGTGGTCATTGCTTCATCGGGTAATGATGCCTGGAGCGATTCCCTCGCATCGCCAGCCTGTCTCACGAATGCCCTCGCTGTCGGAAACACAACGAATGCCGATGCCGTCTCAATTTCGAGCAACGCGTCTCCAGAACTCGATTTGTGGGCACCGGGAGCATCGGTCAATTCGGCGAATAGCTTCTCCACCACGAGCTATATCGAATCCTCTGGCACATCGATGTCTGCACCGCACGTGGCAGGTGCCGCTGCAGCGATGTTCAACTGCATTAACCCCTCGAACGCCGGCCCGAGCGATGAAGTGCCGAGTCGGGCAACGGCCATCGTCGATAGCTTCACATCGACAGGCGTACCCGTCACCGATGGCAGGGTTGCAGCTGGTGTCACCAAGCCGAGACTCGACTTCGAAAATGCCCTCCACAGCCAGAACTCAAACGACACGTTTGCCACACCTGAGGTACTGGTCGGATTCGATTCCGACACGAACGTGTGCGCGACTCGTGAAGCGGGGGAACCCGCAGGGACCCAAGCAAGTGTTTGGTATGAATGGACGGCCGATGCCTCGGGGACCGCCGTTCTCAGCACGTGCAACGCGAACACGAACTTCGACACGGTGGTCAGCGTCTACACCGGCACCTCGCTAACGTCGCTCGCCGAAGTGGCGAGCAACGACAACGACTCATCGTGCGCAACCTCGAACCTGCACAGTTCTGTCTCGTTCGTAGCGACGCTCGGCCAGACCTACCGAGTTCGAGTTGCGGGCGCCACCGCCTTTGAGCTCGGACAGTTCGAAATCTCGGTCGACTATCTCTCCACAGCAACATGTGCCGGTCTTGTGGTCACGGTTGACTTAGGTTCCGGTGACGTAGCGACGGCTGGTGACGATGTGATCTTGGGTACCGCCGGTGCCGACTCGATTGTTGCCGGGGACGGAAACGACACGGTGTGTGCTGGCGATGGTGATGACCTCGTGTTCGGCGGCGACGGAAACGACACGATCTTTGGCGAACAAGGCGCAGATGTTGTGTCGGGCAACGCTGGCAATGACGTGTTGAATGGCGGCGACGGCAGCGATTCCATTTTCGCTGGGTCTGGTAACGACGATGTTTCTGGTGGCGTGGGTGACGATCTTCTTGGTGGTTCGTCGGGCACCGACACGATTTCGGGTGGTGAGGGCAACGACCGAATTTCGGGGGGATCAGATGATGACGGCACGATCACCGGCGACGCGGGTGACGACGCCGTAAATGGCGGCGGTGACGATGATGGCGATGTCCGCGGTGGCGCTGGTGATGACACGGTGTCGGGTAATGGCGGGTCCGACACGATCTTTGGTGGTGATGGTGATGACGAGGTTCGTGGCGGTCAGGGCAACGACATTGTGAATGGCGGAGCAGGCGATGATTTTGTTGCTGGTAACGAGGGCGTCGATACTTGCGATGGCGGCACGACCGGCGAAACCGCTGGCGACTCGGCTGCACTCAACTGCGAAACGATCATCAACGTCCCATAGCGGCTTGCGCTAGTGGGCGGCCCTGGTTTCTCCGATGCTCCCGTCGGGGTGTTCGGTTGCTACTACTGTAAGTGGTGCTCCAGGGCGGGAGCCTTTGACCGGAGGTTGGAGAATGCGAGATCTATTCGGGCGACTTGTGTTAGCTGCTGGCGTTGTTGCTAGTGCAATGTTGTTGTTGGTTGGTCCGGCGTCGGCTGGGACGACGATAACGGTCAACTCGGGAATGGATGTGGTCGATGGCAGCGATGGTAGGTGCACGCTGCGCGAGGCGGTGACGTCTGCGAACACGAACGTTTCCTCTGGCGCGATTGCGGGTGAATGTTCGGCTGGGGTTTCGGGTTCGCCTGATGTGATCCAGTTCTCCGCCGGGGGCACGATCAATTTGTTTTTGGGCCAGTTGACGTTGGCCGAGGATGTGGAGGTCGACGGCAAAGGTGCTGTCACTGTTTCCGGCCAGGGAAGTTCCCGTGTGTTTGAGGTGAACAATGCAGCGAACGCGACTCTGCGAGGCGTGGTTATCCGCGATGGGGACACCACTGGCAATGGTGGAGGTGTACTGGTTTCCAGTTCCGCGGCGGTGCGTATGGAAGATTCGGTGATCGAGGGCAACACCGCGACTGGTGATGGGGGTGGGGTTGCAGTAGACGGCGCTTCTGTCACGATTATCAATTCGATTGTCGATGCCAACACCGGCATGACCGGGGGTGTGCACATTGTTGACTCGACCGTAATGAGCACTATTTCTGATTCCGTGATCTCGAACAACGTGGGGGCTCCCGGCGGTGAGATTGACAATGGTGCAGGAGTCGCGATCGGCGGCGCAGGGCAGCTCACGATGGAGCGAACGGAAGTCAGTGGTAACACGACGTCGTCGGGGAACACCACAGGTGCGATCGCCCTTTCCAGCGTGCTTGACTCTGCGTTTTTGATCGTGTTGGATTCGACGATTTCGGGAAACTCAAATTCCGGTGCCACGGGTGTCCGAACTGCGGGGGTCCAACATTCTTTCGGTGGCACAGTCACCATCTCCGGGTCGACGTTTGTGGACAACACCGGTATCCGGGTGATTGAGGTTGGTCCTGGAATGTCGATTGTGAATTCGACGATTTCGGGAAACACGGCCAACAACGCGATTTCAATCGGGGATGACGATGACCTCACGTTGCTGTTCTCGACGGTGACGGCGAACACGGGCGGCGGCCTCAATATGTTTGGTGATCCCGCGGTGACTGTTGGTGCATCGGTGGTTGCGGGCAACTCTGGGACTGATATTTTCACTATTCCCAACTTCAATGGTGTCTTTGTGTCGGAGGGTTTCAATGTGGTGGGCGTCGTTGTCGATGTGACTCCGGGCAATGTGGCGACTCCTTCGGCTGTGGGTGATGTGGTTGGGGTGGTCGATCCGTTGTTGGGTCCGTTGGCTGACAATGGTGGTTCGACCGATACGCATGCGTTGTTGGCGGGTTCGCCGGCGATTGATCGTGTGACGGGAGTTGTCTCTGAGGACGAAGTTGTTGATCAGCGGGGCGAGGTTCGCCCGATGGGTGTCGCGAAGGATTCGGGGGCTTTTGAAGCTTCGGTTTCTTCGGCGATGTGCAACGGTCTGCTTGTGGATGTGAACATTGCTTCGGGTGGGGTGCCTACGTCTGGTGATGATGTGATTTTGGGTACGTCTGGTGCCGATGTGATTGATGGTTTGGGTGGTGACGACACGATTTGTGGTGAGGGCGGTGACGACATGATTCTCACTGGTGATGGTGATGATTGGGTTGACGGCGG
The DNA here is from genome assembly GCA_964441145.1 of uncultured Acidimicrobiales bacterium. Classification (GTDB taxonomy): domain Bacteria; phylum Actinomycetota; class Acidimicrobiia; order Acidimicrobiales; family SHLQ01; genus SHLQ01. The sequence goes on along the minus strand of CAYTUB010000042.1, from coordinate 3,274 downwards.
GCCTGGTGCTGACACGATCCTTGGTCAGGATGGCGATGACATCATCTTTGGTGGTGGCGGCGGTGATCTGATTTCGGGCAACGCTGGCAATGACGTGTTGCATGGTGAGGGCGGCGGCGATGATGTGTTTGGTGGGTCGGGTGATGACACGATTACTGGTGGTGTTGGTAACGATACGTTGGGTGGTTCGTCGGATCGTGATGTGATTACTGGTGAGGATGGGAACGACACGATTTCTGGTGGTTCGGATTCGGATGGTCTGATTTCTGGTGGTGAGGGTGATGACGCGGTTAATGGTGGTGGCGGCGGCGATGACAATGTTCGTGGTGATGCTGGTGATGACACGGTGTCGGGCAATGGCGGGTCCGACGCGATCTTTGGTGGTGATGGTGATGATGAAGTGCGTGGCGGTCAGGGCAACGACATTGTGAATGGCGGCGCCGGCGATGATTTTGTTGCTGGTAACGAGGGCGTCGATACTTGCGATGGCGGCACGACCGGCGAAACCGCTGGCGACTCGGCTGCACTCAACTGCGAAACGATCATCAACGTCCCATAGCGGGCGAGCCCCGGATCCTGGACGAGCCGCCTCTGTGGGCGAGGCGAGGACCAAGAGCTCGAAGCGTCGGCAACAGGTTCGGTCACCATCTACGACGACGCTGTGGCCTCGAACGAAGTCACCTTTGACGTCACCGCCACCACCAACGGCAGCGATGTGTCTCTCGAAGGCGGGCTTACCGAAGGTGAGACTTGGAACGACCCGCTGGGAGTGGCGGGCGTGGAGGTCTCGGCTGTTCGCCTAGTCCTAGACGCTCCCGATGGCGAAACCCCAACCTTTTCGATCACGGTCGGCACAAACATCGATACCGGTGGCGACAGCGACATCGGAATCGAAGCCACAGTGGAGGTCAACGATGAGATCGCCGTTGGAGACGACGAGGTACGCGGCGATCAAGCTGACGACCAAGTGTTCGGCGGCGCCGGGGACGACTTTGTGGCCGGCAACAACGGCATCGACACCTGCGACGGTGGAACAGGCGGCGAGATCGCGGGCGATACGGCGGCCTCCAACTGCGAAACGGTTGTCAACATTCCCTAGCGGACTTGGATGGTCGAAGCTTTAGCCGGCACCGCCCTGACAGCCGATATCGGACAGCGAAGCCTGGCCTAAATAGAACCCGTGACGGCGTTAGGGAACGCTGATGATGGCTTCGCAGTTTCCAGCAGCAGTGCCACTACCGGTACCTCCGTCACAGGTGTCGGTTCCACCGTTCCCAGCTAGGAAGTCATCGCCAATGGTCGTTGGATGAGGAGGGAAGAAATTTGTGGTGGTCCGGTATCGATTTGTGACTTGGTGTGATGTACGGTCGATATTGGACCCAATGTCCGGGACAATTTGCGGGAGCGGTGATGAATAAGTGGCGGAGAGCGGTAGTCGCATCGGTGTGTGGCGTATCGGCGATCTCCGGTTTAGGGGTCGCGGCAAGTGGAGCTGCGGTGTCGGGCTCGGTGGTGATCAACGAGATTCACTACAACCCGGGACCCGGCGACGACGGAGACGCGGAGTTCTTTGAGCTGCACAACCCGACGGGCTCGGCCATTGATCTCACCGGATTCACCGTCGACGACGATGAATCGTTCTTGCCCGGAGAGATGGAGACGCTCACGCTGTCCGGCACAATTCCGGCAGGCGGATACGTCATCATTGCGCCAACCGGGTTCGATACGCTCGGCCGCTGGGGCGTTGCGCCAATCGCCACGATGGACTTCGGTCTTGGAGGAGGCGGCGACACCATCACGCTTCGCGATGCAGCGGGCACCATCATTGACGAGGTCATCTATGACGATGACTCTCCTTGGACCGATCTCCCCGATGGCAACGGACCATCGCTCGAACTAACCGATGCGTTTCTAGACAATACGTTGCCATCATCATGGGCACCGTCGATTGGTGGGCCAACGCCGGGAGCGGCCAATTCAGTCGTTGGCGCAGCAGGGCCGCCTGATGTGGTCATTAACGAGCTGCACTACCACCCAGAAGATACCGGCGCCGAGTTTGTCGAGTTGGTAAACAACGAGCCAACCGTGGTCGATCTCTCTGGCTTCGACCTCGACGGCCTCATCGTCTTCCCCGCCGGAACAACGGTCGCCCCTGGCGGCTTCCTCGTCATCACCGAGGATCTCGACGCATTCAATGCGACCTATCCAGGGATTCCAGCGATCGAATGGACCAACGGTGGGCTCTCGAACGGAGGCGAATCGGTTGATCTGGTGAGCGACACCGGTGTCGTCGTTACCGAAGTCGACTACGACGACGAGGGCGACTGGCCGACCACCCCAGATGGCAATGGGCCGTCTCTTGAGCTCATCGACCCACTCTTGGATGAGTCCCTCCCAGCCTCGTGGGAGCCTTCAGCCGCCGCCGGCGGAACACCAAACAACGCGAACGATGCCGTCGTCTGCTCAGGACTTGCAGTCACCGTTGATATCGGTGCGGGAGACGTACCCACAGCTGGCGACGATGTCATCTTGGGCACGAGCGGCAACGACACGATCGTCGGCCTCGGCGGCGATGACGTCATCTGTGGCGAAGATGGAGATGACGTCATCATGGGAAACGATGGAAATGACCGAATCTTCGGAGGTCTCGGTGACGACGTCCTCTCGGCCAACGCAGGCGACGACGTAGTGGTCGGCGGTGTCGGAAACGACACGGCCTTCACCGGATCCGGAGACGATCAGCTGTTTGGTGGAGATGGCGATGACGTCCTCGGTAGCGGGTCTGACGCAGACATCGTCTCGGGCGGTGATGGCGAAGATCGAATTTCTGGAGGATCCGGCGCAGACATCAGTGTGCAAGGAGACGACGACGACGATGCGGTGAACGGCGGTGGCGGAGATGATCTCCTCGTCGAAGGAAACGACGGCGACGACACGGTGTCGGGTAACGGCGGTAACGACGTTGTCAACGGAAATGACGGAGACGATGAAGTGCGCGGCGGTGGCGGAGATGACTCGGTGTTCGGCGACGACGGAGATGACTTCGTTGCAGGAAACGGAGGCGATGACCTCTGTGACGGCGGCACGGGTGACGAAACAAACGGCGACATTGCAGCGTCGAATTGCGAGTCCATCGCGAACATTCCATAGGACGCGATCAGCTACCTACATCTGAGCGGAGCGGGAGAAAACAATGAGGCATTCAAAGACGATTACGGCGGCGTGTTGCGTTGCCGGGCTGATGGCATCGGGATTGTGGTTGGCCGCGGTCGGG
>CAYTUB010000041.1:21419-27358 GCA_964441145.1 uncultured Acidimicrobiales bacterium | reverse complement strand
GGCTGACCGGGAGGTGCCTGTGGCGGGGTCTTCTTTGGATCTGCGTCGATTGCGGGGCGGGCCTTTGCCTCGCCACCTTCTGGCTTCTCGGGCTTGGGCGTCACCGTTGGAGGCGGCGCTACAGGACCCTCGGGCACTACCCGGCGCGAGTCTTTGGACGACACGACCTTCTTTGGCATGACCATGTCAGGGTCGACGTCGACAGGAGGCGCTGGAGCGGGTTCAACCTCTACGGGCTCGGGTGTGGGCTCAACGTCTGGTTCGGCTGCGGGCGTAGCGGCGGCTACGGGCTCTGGCTCGGCGGGAGCCGGTTCAGACGTGGGCTCAGGCTCTTCGGCCACGGGCTCAACTGGCGCGGGAGCAGGCTTTGCGACGGCCTTCTTCTTTGCTGGCGGCTTCTTTGTAGAGACGACAGGCGCTTTCGCTGCAGGCTCTTCCTTTGCCGGTGCCTCCTCCTCTTCGGGAGGCGTCTCGCGCACGAGACCCTCGCGTTCGGCCTTGCGGCGAACGCGGTCGGCCTGGGCATCAACGATGCTCGACGAGTGACTCTTCGCCCCGATTCCGAGCGCGTCACAGAGATCGAGGGTCTCAGCGTTGCTGAGGCCAAGCTCTCGTGCGAGTTCGTAGACGCGGATTTTTGCTGCCAATGGGTTCTTTCAGTCCTTTATAAGGGCGAATCGTTTTTGACGATTCAGCTTTCCAGCCTATGCCTATTCCTCTTCAGATCCCTCTTCAGAAGCCTCATCTGCGGCGTTAGCTTCGTCACCTGCATCAGCTTCGGCCAAAGGCTCGTCGCCGTCCGCAGCATCAGTCCAGGCATCAGCCGACAACGCTTCCCCACCGTCGGCAGGCTTCCAAACCTGTTCTCCGGTCTCTGGGTCTTGTACCCATTCGCCCTCTGCCCAATCGACATCGCCGTAGGCTTCCTCTTGCGCGAGCTGGGTTTCAGACTTGATATCGACACGCCACCCGGTAAGCCGTGCGGCCAATCGAGCGTTCTGGCCCTCTTTACCAATCGCCAGCGACAGCTGGAAATCAGGAACGATGACTTCGGCGGTGCCGGTCTCCTCGATGATGCGAACCTCTTTGACCTTTGCAGGCGAAAGAGCCTTCATCACGAAGTCCGGGAGATCCTCAGAGAACGGAACGATGTCGATCTTTTCGCCACGCAGCTCGGTGACGACCTGGCGCACGCGTGCGCCTCGGGCACCAACGCAGGCGCCGACGGGATCGACGTTTGCGTCGTTTGATGCGACAGCGATCTTGGTGCGGTGTCCTGGTTCGCGTGCGCATGCCTTGATCTCGACAATGCCATCGGCGATCTCGGGAACTTCGAGCTCGAACAAACGACGGACAAGACCGGGGTGGGTGCGGCTGACGACGATCTGTGGGCCCTTGGCGGTCTTGCGGACCTCGACGATGTAGGCCTTGAGACGTGCGTTTGGCTCGGGACGCTCGAACATGACTTGCTCGGACTGCGGCAACAACGCCTCGACTCGACCGAGGTCGAGCAGGGTGTAGCGGGCATCGGTCTGCTGGATCATGCCGGTGACGATGTCGCCTTCGCGACCTGCGTACTCTTCGTACTTGAGCTCGCGCTCGGCTTCGCGGATGCGCTGGGTCATGACCTGGCGGGCGGTCTGGGCGGCGATACGGCCGAAGTTCTCCGGCGTGACGTCGTACTCTTCGCCGATTGGCTCGTACCACTCGTCGGTTTCTTGCGCCATGACACGAATGTCCATGGTCTCGGGGTCGATGGTCACCCAGGAGTAGTCCTCGGCGTCGGGCATCCGCTTATACGCGGATTCGAGCGCGTCAGCGAGCGCCGCGAATAGCGCGTCGACGGAGATTCCTTTTTCGCGTGCGAGCGCCTGAAGCGCTTCGAGCATGTCTGCGTTCATGGTGAGCTGACCTTTCCTTGTTTGGTGCTCTTACCCTTCGAGGCACCATTGCGTTGTCCGCCTTGCTTTGGGGTGGGGCCCCACTCAAAGACGGTGCGGGCGCTACGGATCTCTCCGTAGCGAATTGTTCGACTGCCGTGATCACCGGTGATGGTGATCCCTTCTTCGTCGGCGGTGGCAAGTTCGCCTTCGATACGACGCTCGCCCGGGACATCGGGCATGGTCTTGACGCTGACGTCCTCGCCGATCGCACGCTGGAAGTGTGCGGGGCGCTTGAGCGAGCGCTCTACGCCCGGGCTCGATACTTCGAGGGTGAAGCGTCCCGGGATTGGATCCTCTGCGTCGACCATGCGAGAAATAGCTTTGGTGACGTCGATGAGGGTTTGGCTGAGTAGGCCGTCGGGTTCGTCGATGACGACCCGGACGACGCCCTGCAGGCTCTCGATATCGACAAGCTCGACGCCGAAGTCATCGGCGATGGGTTCTACGAGTCCGTAGAAGCGTTGGAGAGCTGGTGGCACGGATCCCGGTGGGTTCATGTTGGCCAGCCTCCTCACTGTCAATATCTGGTTATAAACAACAAGAGCGTGGGCTCGAAAGCCCACGCTCGAAATGCAGTTCCGTAAACGGAGCCGTATTTGCGTGCTGTCGCATGTTATCGGACTTCTGAGCAATCGGGTGCGAAACTACGCTTCGGGATCCTCGTCAGGAAGCGGTTCGCCGCCCATTTCGACAAGCGCCGTAGCGAAGCGTTCGTGGACGCGTCGCACCTCGAGAGAGCTTCCGTCGCGTTGAAGATCCGGTCGATAGTCCTTCACCGCCCGCTCGGCCCACAGGTCGACGAGATGAATAGCGATAGCCACCGCCAGAACAGCGAGTGCCGGAAGCGTCGCTCGGAAGGCCAGCACCACGCCCACAGCGGTGAGCAGCGATGCGAACCCGCGACCTTTGATGTGGATGTTCTGGCGACGGGACCATTTGGTGAAGATCTCTTCGCTAAGCGGAACCCGGACCTCTGGAGCCTTCCACCGGGTCAGCGTTCGTCCGACCTGCATTGGTATTGCGCCGTCTGCCCGGCCACCGGTGATCGCACATATTGCAGGGAGACCGTCTTGTGCCGTCTTGAGCGGGATCGACACGCCAGCCATTAGCTGCGTTTGCGCATGAGGTCGATGGCGACCTCGGACGCGTTGGCATCCTCGCCTCGCTCGTCGAGGTTGCGAGCTCGGTCCTCTTCGGCGGCTTTGCGGGCGTTCTCGCGGGTGGACTCGGCTCGAGCCATCGCAGCCTCTTCGCCCTCTTCGTGGAGGTACAGGGCCCATTCGACCAGCGTGTCGACCATCTCGTCCTCGGGCACGACGGCAACATTGACACCTTTGACGAACAGGTGACCGCGCTTGTTTCCGGCAGCGATGCCGAGATCGGCATCGCGGGCCTCTCCCGGGCCGTTGACGACACAGCCCATCACGGCGACTTGCAGCGGGATCTCTTTGTCTTCAAAAGCGGCCACAGCGTCTTCGGCGACCTTGTACACATCGATCTCGGCTCGACCGCAGCTGGGGCAGGCGATGAGGTCGACGTTCTTGCGCTCACGCAAACCGAGTGATTCAAGCAGGGTGCGTCCGGCCTTGGCTTCGAGCACCGGGTCGGCGGTAAGCGAATAGCGGATCGTGTCGCCAATTCCCTCGGAGAGCAGGGCGCCAATACCGGCGGTGGCCTTGATCGTGCCCGCCGGTGGTGGGCCGGCTTCGGTGACGCCGAGATGCAGCGGGTAGTCGGTCGCCTCTGACAGCTGGCGGTAGGCCTCGATCATGAGCGGAACGCTCGATGCCTTGACCGAGATCTTCACGAGGTCGAAACCGACCTCATCGAAGTAGCTGATCTCACGCATGGCCGATTCGACCATCGCCTCGGGGGTTACGCCCTTTTCCTCGTCGTACAACGAGCTGTCGAGCGAACCGCCGTTGACACCGATACGGATCGGCACATTGCGATCCTTTGCCTCGCGTGCGACTTCCTTGATCTTCTTCGGGTCGGTGATGTTGCCAGGGTTGAGCCGCAACCCATCGACACCGGCGTCCAACGCGGCCAGCGCCATGCGATGGTTATTGTGGATGTCGGCGATGATTGGGACGGGTGAACGCGGCACGATCCGTGCCAGCCCCTCGGCAGCCTCCGGTTTGTTGCACGTGCTTCGGACGATGTCGGCACCGGCACCGGCGAGGGCATAAATCTGCTGCAGCGTCGCCTCGTAGTCGGCCGTCTTGGTGATGGTCATCGACTGCACCGAGATGGGCGCTCCCCCACCAACAGCAACGTCGCCAACCATGATCTGCTTGGTCTCTTTACGCGGAAACGCCCGGTCAAAATCCATTGACTGCATTGTATGCGCCCAGCCCGCCGCGCTCGTGGCTCGCACACCGGCGCGAAGTGTCAATTAGGTCATTTGGCCTTCACGTACGCGGCTCCGCCTCCGATCTCTTCAGTGTTGAGGTCAGCGGGACCCAGCGAAATGAAAGTGCGGGAAAATGACAATTGCATACTTTAGAAATCGTTTTACGGCGGTGCTCTGCCTATGTATGGCCTTGGGCGTGATCGGAGCTGCGACAGCGCTTCCGGCAGGCGCCCAAGCCGACGACAGTTCGTCCGATGAGACGGAGCTGTCCACCATCTCAGGCGTGGTCACGATCAGTGGAACTCCTTTCGCCGCGCTGATCAACCACTTCAACAGCGGCGTGCAGTTCACGACTGATGCGAGCGGAGAATTCACCATTGAGGTTCCGCCCGACGAACGGATCGAACTATTCGTCGATGTGTTCCAGACCGATACTTCGCCAGCATTCAACCTATTCCATTATGTAGACGCCACTAGCGACGTCGTTTCCAATATCGACATCCCGACCGACCCATTCGACCTGACGGTGAACCTCATCGACGCAGATGGGAACCCATTGGATGGAGAGGTCTCAGCGTTTGCTAGCCAAGACACGTTTACTTGGAACGCCTTTGGTTCAATCGTTGACGGCTCGGGCACGCTGCGAGTGGCCGGCGGGTCGGGCGAGATCAGGGCTCTCGCCAACGACCTAGCCGTAACCGTGCCATACAATGGTGAGCCGAACATAACAATCACGATCGACGAGGCCAACTTCTCCACTGCGTCAGGCGTAGTCACCGTCAATGGAGCCCCCGTCGAGGCCACCGTGTTCGACGGCCAGAGCGGAAACGGCGTAGCAACCGGTGAGAGCGGGCAGTTCGCTCTGAGCCTGCCACCCAGTGACTCAGCACGACTGGGGGTGAATGTTCACGGTTCAGAAAGCTCACCTAGTCTCGACTACGTCGTTGATCTGGACGCTACCGAGGACGTGGTCTTCGATTTCGACTTATCGGCTGAGTTCAGCGAGACAAACGTCCGCTTTGAGGGTGTGGACGGCCAGGACGGCGGATTTATCTCTGTGAGGGGCAGTACACCGCTTGGAGTGGGTTGGCAAAGCGTTATCGGGATCACCGGTGATGCCGTGACCATTCCAACGGTCACTGGGCCAGGATTTGTGGAGACAGAGGTCGCCGGCGTCTTCGCCTCGGCGGAGTGGGACGGTGAATCCGACATCGTGATCACGCTCGAGGGCGACAACCTCACGATCGCCTTCGAAGAGCCGACCGCTCCGGTCACAACCACTACAGCGGCTCCCACCACGACGACCGCTCCTACTACCACCACCACCACCCCTGCCGCTCCCACCGAGCTAGCGCTCACCGGAGCGAGCTCGAATGTGATCGCGCTCTTCGGCGTTCTGATGGTCGCCGGAGGCGTAATGGCGATTAGCAGCAGTCGACGCCACAACAACGTCCGACGTACACGAAGCTAGCTAAGCCTCGTTCCCGTACCTAGGCGGCCCTTGTGGCGGACCTAGGTACGGGAACGTTTGCAGCGCCGGATCGCGATTGCGGCGAGTAGCAGGCGGCAGGTCGTTCCGCCAAAATCGCGGCGGAGCCGCTGCCGGATAAGTAAAATCCGCAGAGTGCCCGGAGCGAAGCGAA
>CAYTUB010000041.1:17999-21319 GCA_964441145.1 uncultured Acidimicrobiales bacterium | reverse complement strand
CGATTGCGGCGTAAATAGTGTGATCTGCGAGCGCCGAAAATCGCGGCGGAGCCGCTGCCGGATAAGTAAAATCCGCAGAGTGCCCGGAGCGAAGCGAAGGCACGATTGCGGCGAGTAGCAGGCTGTAGCCGATCGCCACGAGAATGGCGACGGAGTCGCTCGTGGCTATCGCCTACAGCTGTATCGGGTCGACGATGTCTCTGACTATCGCGATCACGCCGACCAGTAAGAAGAATCCGACCACGACGTAGGTCAGCGGAAGAAGCTTCGCTGCATCTGCGTGGTAGGCGCCCTTGCGACCGAAGGAGCGAACTCGTTCGTAGGTGGCGAGTGCGATGTGGCCACCGTCGAGCGGCAGCAGCGGCACGAGGTTGAAGAGGCCGAAGAACAGGTTCATGATCGCCAGGAAGCCGATGATTGCTTCGGTCTCCAGCTGGTTCGACAATCGGACGACGCCGACGATCGAGATTGGGCGGTTGGCGTCTTGTCCGCTACGAGGTCGGAACTCGCCTGGGTCGAAATCGGTGGGGGTTCCGACCGCGGTGAGATCGGTTTCTGCTGGGCCGAGAGCGAAGAGTCCTCGCCATCCATCGACCGTGGTGAGCAGGGTCCGTACGCCGCCGGCGATCGCCCGGACGAGGTCAACGATCTGACCTGGGGCTTGGGTCGCTGCCGAGACGAGTCCGAGTGGCTGATCCTGTGCGGTTCCAGCTGACACACCGAGGAATCCGCTTACGGCGTTCTCGGTTGCGAGCTCGTTGATATCGATGCGTTCGTTGTTGATCGCCGAGTCGTAGACGACTTCGACTTCGACGGTTTCGCCGATGCGATCTTGGGCCAGTTCGACGAACTCGGCGTAGTTGGCAACCGGCACGCCCTCGATCGACACGATTTGCTCGCCGACGTACACGCCGTTGAGACCGGCGGCGCCTTCGCTTGTGAGGCGTTCCCAGATGCGGGTCTCGGCGGTGAACTGTTCGCCGTCGCGTTCGATGAGCAACTCAACTTCTTGACCGCGGATGTCGGGAATGATCGATGCAACGTCGGAGAAGAACGGCGTTGGGGCACCGTCGATGCTCACCAGACGGTCGCCGGGTTGAAGACCGGCAGCCTCGGCGGCAGAAAGCGGTGTGACCTCGCCAATCGCCCAATCGAAGACTTCCCAGTCGGGAACTCCGCGTTCGAAGCCAAATGCCTCTTCGGGGTTGGCGCCTGCAGCCGTTGGCACGACGATGTCGCCGGTGCGACGCACGACCTGGCCTCGTTCGAAGCGTTGGTAGGTAATGGAGGCTGCTTGTCCTTCGAAGTTGTCGACGACGCTGGTGAAGCGATCCCAGGTTTCGGTGCTTTCGCCGCCGATGCTGACGATGCGATCGCCGTCTTCTAGGCCTGCTTCGGTGAATGCGCTGGCGGCAGCAACGTTGTCAATAGCGAACGCCTCTTCGTCAACAGCGTTCGGGCCGTACTGCCACAGGACGAAGGTGAGGAGCGCGAAGGCGGTCACAAAGTGAGTGGCAGGGCCTGCGACGATCGTGAGGACTCTCTTGTACCAGGCTGCTTGTCGGTACGTGCGGGGTTCGTCGACTGGGTCGACGTCTTCGAGGTTGTTCATGCCAATGATGCGAACGTAGGCACCGAAGGGAATGCCGATCTTGACGCCGAACGTGGTCTCGCCACGTTTGAAGGCAAAGATCGTTTGGCCAAAGCCAATGAAGAACTCGGTGACCTTCATCCCTGACCATTTAGCAGTTAGGTAGTGGCCAGCCTCGTGAAAGATCAGGAACGCACCAATGGCCAATGCAACAAACAGGATCTTTGGCCCACCCAAGAACAACAAGGCTGCGAGCAGCCCGATGAGCGCAGCGAACCACGGCCAGTTGATGCCTGTGAAGTCCTCTACAGGGGCCGGGCCGTCCTGCGGGTAATCGCTCTCATCGAGGATCTCATCTTGGGGAATCGCGGTGTTTGTCATTCGTTACAGAGTCTCACGGAGTCGAGTGCGGGTGGCGTCGCGGGCACGTTTATCGGCATCGAGAACAGCCTCAAGCGAGTCGGCGTCGTTTCCATCGTGTTGTTCCAACAACTCTTCATTTAGGTCGGCTATTCCAGTCCACGGTATGAGTCCTTCAAGAAAAGCCTCTACGACGACCTCGTTCGTGGCACTCAGCCACGCCGGCGCCGTGCCGCCCATACGGCCAGCGGCGTAGGCCAGATCGAGACACCGAAACGCCTCACGATTCGGCGGTTCAAAGGTCAGCGACATGGCTTGGTCCCAGCGCATCTCGCCGTAGGGCACGTCGAAGCGGTCCGGATAGTTCAGTGCGTAGGCAATACAGAGCCGCATATCGGGCTGTGAGAGCTGCGCGATGGTCGCACCATCGGTGTAGGCGACCATCGAGTGCACGATCGATTGTGGGTGCACGACTACGTCGATCTGGTCATAGGAGATGCCGTATAACTCGTGGGCCTCGATGACCTCGAGACCCTTGTTCATCAGCGTGGAGGAGTCGATGGTGATCTTGGGCCCCATCGACCATGTCGGATGCGCGAGCGCCGCCTCGACGGTCACGTTGGCGAGTTCTTCTGCTGACTTCTCGCGGAACGGCCCGCCCGACGCGGTGAGCACAAGACGGTCGACACCTTGGCCATCGGTGGTTGCGCGCAAGCACTGATGCAGAGCGCAGTGTTCGGAATCGACGGGGATCAGCTCAGCCCCGGGCGTATTGCGAACCTTCTGAACCACCGGACCGGCTGCGATCAACGACTCCTTGTTCGCAAGCCCGAGACGTCGACCGTTCTCAAGGGCCGACAGCGTGACCGCGAGCCCGGCGAACCCCACAACGCCGTTGATAACCACGTCAGCCTCTGCACTTGCTGTGGCGAGGCCATCGCGTCCGGCCAAGACTTCGACATTGGCGGGAACGGCGTCTCGGGCATCGGCGACGCGTCCTTCGTCGGCGACGACGACCACGCTCGGCCGAAACTCGGCGACTTGCTCGGCCAACTTCTCGACGTTGCTCCCAACACCGAGAGCCTGCACATCGAAGCGATCAGGCGAATTGGCGATGATGTCAAGGGTCTGGGTCCCAATCGACCCCGTAGAGCCCATCACCGAAACCGTCGTAGTCATCAGATCAGCTTAGGTCACGCACTATGAGCCGCAGCCGTTCGCCAGTTCAACAATCTTCGAAGGCTGCGGACCAGCTAGTGGTCCAAATCCTTCGAAGAAATACAAAAGCGGGCCAGCAGCGGCGGAACCGGGGCCGCTTTGCAAAATCCGCAGAGTGCCCAGAGCGCAGCGAAGGCACGATTGCGGCGAA
>CAYTUB010000041.1:0-17899 GCA_964441145.1 uncultured Acidimicrobiales bacterium | reverse complement strand
TGGGTCTGATTTGCGAGCGCCGAAAATGGCGGCGGAGCCGCTCGGCGCTTGCAAAATCCGCAGAGTGCCCAGAGCGCAGCGAAGGCACGATTGCGGCGAATGGGTCTGATTTGCGAGCGCCGAAAATGGCGGCGGAGCCGCTCGGCGCTTGCAAATCAGTAGAACACGACTTCGGCGAAGAAGTACACGGCGGGGAGCACGAACAGCAGCGCATCGAAGCGGTCGAGGAAGCCTCCGTGGCCTGGAAGCACCGATCCCATGTCCTTGATGCCCAAGTCTCGTTTGATCAAGGACTCGCCGAGATCACCGAGCGGGGCCACGATTGCGCCCATGATGCCGAGAAATACCGGCGGAAGGAATCCAATGTCTGCGGTTCCCCAGGGCTCACCAATTCCGACCAGGCCGAAGATCACATATGCGGCCACTGCACTGGCAACTGCGCCACCGATCAGGCCTTCGACCGTCTTGTTCGGGCTGACTGCGGTGAGCGGTGTGCGACCGATGCTTCGTCCAGCGAAGAACGCCCCAACGTCGTATCCAACGGTGATCACAATTGCGGCGAGCAATAATCCGGTTCCATCGTCGTTCGCGTTGAGCGCTGCACGATCTGCAATCTCCAACATCGCAGCTCCGAAGCTTCCCAGGACACCGATGTAGACAATGCCGAGCAATGTCACGCCGATATTCATGACGGCGAGTTCGCTGCTGACGCCGAGCAAGTACCACAGCAGTCCAAAGACGACCGCTAGGGCGAGCACGAGTGCGACGGCTTGGGTCCCTCGGACGAATACGGCAATGGGCATCGCAACCGATGCGGCGAGGCCCAACAGCGTGATTGGCTGGTAGCCGGCTACTCGCAGGGCGTTGAAGAATTCGCCAGCACACAGTGCGACGACCAGGACAATCAACGCAAGAGCGATCGTGGCGCCGAGGTTGAGCGCAATGATGCCGATAACGAGCAGCGCTACGCCGGTTATGACGCGAGCTTGAATGTTGTTTCCAGCCAATGCGCCGTCGTCGGCGAAGTGCTCGTCGTTGAAGTCGCCTTGACCTGGATCGTCGTAGGCAAAGAATTGTTCGCCAGGATCGCCGATCTTGACCACGGCGGGCTCGTCGCTCTCCAAACCTGGGTCCCAGGCTTCTCGCTCGGTAACTTCGGATTCCTCGCTCCATGCGGGGCCGCTCAAGTCGGACCACGCGTCGAGGTCATCGTCGTCGCCGGCTTCGACATCGAGTGCCACCGTTTCGGGGGCAGGTGCCTGGTCGGGCGTGGACCATGAATCAAGGGTCACCGCTTCTGGCGGGTTGGCGTCGTCACCGATCACAACCTGATCAGGCTGTAAGTCATCGGCCTCGAAATCATCATCGGCTTCGAAACCGTCGTCGGTGTCAAAGGCATCGTCGGCGGCAAAGACGCTGGTGTCGTCCTCAACGCCACCATCGTCAGCGGCTGGGGCCGACCAGGGGTCGTCGTCGAGGCTCGTGTTGTCGTCGTTGCCAAACACGCTTGCGCTCGCGTCCTCGTCACCGAGCGACATCTGTGCTCCTGCGTCAGGATCGCCAAAGACCGAAGCTCCTTCACTCGATGAGTCGTTGCCGAACACCGAGGACTCGCTGTCTAAGTTGACGACCGGGAGATCTTCGCTGATGGGTGCGTCGTCTCCAAACACTGAGCGTCCAGAAGCTTCCGGCGAGTGGTCGTTATCGTTGTCGTTTTCCACGCCACATTCCTCCAGGGACGGACATTAGCTGGCTCGGGTCTCGGAACCCTAAACCTCGAGCAGTTCCTTTTCCTTGGCATCCCGTGCATCATCGATCGCCGTCTCGTGAGCGCGGGTTGCGTCGTCGAGCGTCTTTTCGGCGCGCTCGATGGCGTCGGAGCCGACGCCGCCGTCTTTCTCGATGTCTTCAAGGTCTTTTCGCGCCGCCCGACGAAACCCTCGAATCTTTCCTTTTCCGTCCTCGGCCATGTTGTTGATGACCTTCACCAGGTCCTTGCGGCGTTCCGCTGTGAGCTGCGGGAACGAAATGCGCAGCTGACGGCCGTCGTTACTTGGCGACAATCCAAGGTCGCTGTTACGAATTGCTCGATCGATTGGCTCGACGTTGCCAAGATCGTGAGGGGTAATGATGAGCTGTCGGGCCTCTGGCACAGCGAAGGTAGCCAATTCCTGCAGGCTCATCTCCACGCCGTACGCCTCGACGGTCAACTTTTCGACAAAGGCCGAGCTCGCTCGCCCGGTTCGAATCGTCGCCATCTCTCGCCTGGTGTGTGCGACAGCGCCATCCATTTTTTCGTTTGTGTCCTCGATAACGAGGTCGATCATTTCGCTCACGCTGCCTCCACGAAGTCGGTCGATGCTCTAAGAGTGCACCAAAGTGCCGACAGATTCACCACGCAAGATCTTCTGCACATTTCCTTCGCCCATCAAATCGAACATCACAATTGGAAGATCATTATCCATGCACAAGGTGATTGCAGTGGTGTCCATTGCTTTCAAACCTCGCTGCACAACCTCGAGGTGGGTGACCTCATCGATCTTGGTTGCGGTGGGATCGAGCTTGGGATCAGCGGTGTAAATACCGCCCGTTCCCGAGTGGGTTCCCTTGAGAACGACCCCTGCTTCGATCTCCACAGCGCGAAGCGCAGCTGCGGTATCGGTGGTGAAGAACGGGTTGCCCGAACCACCAGCGAAGACGACAACACGGTCCTTTTCGAGGTGGCGGATTGCCTTGCGACGAATGTAGGGCTCGGCGACTTGGGCCATGTGAATCGCGCTCATGACACGGGTTGGTTGACCCGCACGCTCGAGGCGGTCTTGGAGAGCGAGGGCGTTGATCACCGTGGCGAGCATTCCCATGTAGTCAGCTTGCGAGCGGTCCATGCCCGCTCCGGCGCCGGCAAGCCCACGCCAGATGTTGCCACCGCCGACAACCACACCGACACTCACATCAAAGGAATCGCGTACGGCGACGATGTCGTTGGCGATGCGTTGCACCGTGTCGCCATCGATTCCATATGAATCAGAACCTGCAAACGCCTCGCCAGAAACTTTGAGAAGGATCCGACTCCAACGTGGAGTTTCCTTCGACGATGCCGTTGACGGTTCAGACATAATGTTCCTTCCGGGAAGCTCTAGCCCCCAACGTAGGCCTGGGTGAACGACACGATGCTGCCACCCTCAAGACTGTCCTGCACGGATGTCTTGTCACCATTGAGTCCCTGTTCGAGCAGAACTTGGTCTGCGAACCAGGCTGACAGGCGCCCTTCGACGATCTTGTCCCATGCCTGTTCGGGCTTTCCTTCGGCCTTGGTGATCTCCAACAACGCCTCGCGCTCGCTCGCAGCAGCGGCCGGATCGACCTCGTCGCGAGAGAGGCCAAGTGGCTTCGCGAACGCGATGTGGAGAGCAACCTCGTGGAGGCGCTCAACACCGACACCGTTACCGACCACGATGACTCCGTTGACGCCACGACCATCTTGTTTGTGGACGTAGGTATCGATCGTCTCGCCATCGCCAGCTTCAACACGGCCTACCGTGCCGAGCTCGATGTTTTCCTTCTTGGTGATCTGCAGTTCCTCGATCACCTCTTGGTGCTTGCTTACCGCGTCGGGGCCATCGGCGAGCACGTCGGCGGCGATTGCCTCGAGAGCAGCGATGAATTCTTCTGACTTCGCAGCGAAATCGGTCTCGCTCTTCAAGTGCACCAGTGCAGCTACGCCGTCGCCTTGAGCAATAGCAACTGCACCCTGTGCGTTGTCGCGATCAGAACGGCTAGCGGCCTTGGCCAAGCCCTTCTCACGCAGAATCTTTCGCGCTTCCTCGGCGTCGCCGCCAGCGTCGGTCAATGCCTTCTTTGCATCCATCATGCCGACACCGGTTGCGTCGCGCAGTGCCTTGATATCAGCTACAGAAATATCAGCCATGGTCTGTGGTCCTATTCTCGAATTGGTGTGGTGGTAGAAGTCCGGTGCCTGTTACTTGCCGGCTTCTTTGAAGCCTGCGGCGGTCGCGGCCTCAGCAGTGGCGAACCACACCTCGGCGACGGTGTTTTCGTACCAACGGCCGTCGGGCTGATGGAACTTCATCGAATCGGCGTTGCCCTTGATTGGGAAACCTTCAGGCATGGAGTTGTCCTCGAGCGCAGCGTGGCTGCCCTCGCCGTGCGGGGCTGCGCTGTCGGCCGGAGGAGCGGCGACCTCTTCAGCTGGAGCTTCAGCGGTTACTTCTTCCGCTGGAGCTTCCTCTGCAGAGCCAGCAGCAGCGGCTTCTTCGGCAGCGTCCTTCTCTGCAACGATGCGTGCCTCGCGAGCAGCAGCTGCGGTGGCCGCTTCTTGCTGTGCTTGAGCCTGGGCAGCTGCGTGCGCAGCTTCCTCTTCGGCGCTACGCGCTGGCGGCGCTGCGTTGGCGGCCTGTGCGTCTGCTTTGACGCCTGCCATCTCGGCCCTCTTGTCGCGAATGTAACGGCCTTCGAGCACGGCATCGGAGATCACACGGCACATAAGCTCGCCCGAGCGAATCGCGTCGTCGTTGCCGGGAATGACGTAGTCGACCAGGTCAGGGTCACAGTTAGTGTCGACGACGGCGACGAGCGGCAAGCCAAGCTTGTTCGCTTCGGTCACTGCGGTGTGCTCGAGCTTGGTGTCGAGTACGAATACTGCGTCAGGGGCTTTGGTGAGCATGCGAATACCACCGAGGTTGCGCTCAAGCTTTTCGAGCTCACGCGAAATCAACAATGCTTCCTTCTTTGGCATGGCCTCGAACTCACCCGAGTCGCGCATGCGCTGGTATTCCTTCATCTTGTCGACGCGCTTTTGGATCGTCTGGAAGTTGGTGAGCATGCCGCCGAGCCAACGCTGGTTGACGTAGGGCATGCCGGACTTCTCGGCGTAGGTCTGAATCGAGTCCTGCGCTTGGCGCTTGGTGCCGACAAAGAGAATGTTTCCGCCATCGGCGGTCAGATCACGTACGTAGGTGTACGCGTCTTCGAGACGGTTGAGCGTTTGATTGAGATCAATGATGTAGATGCCTTTGCGCTCACCGTGGATGAATCGCTTCATCTTCGGGTTCCAACGACGGGTCTGGTGTCCGAAGTGGACGCCCGCGTCAAGCAACTGCTTCATCGTGATAACTGCCATGGTGTTACACCTTCCTGCGGTTTCGACGGACCGATAACTCCGGCGCATTTCAGCGACCGCAGAGGAGTTCGGGGTTCAGAGCAACCGTGTGGCCACGGTTGTTGGGCAGACTTTGCCCGTTATTTACGATAGCGGCAGACGCGTCGAAAACATTTCACTCCACAAGACGAACTCGAACCTCGTACCGCTGAAACAGTGTTGCTGGATCGATGTAAAGGCCATCGCGCCGGGCGCTGAAGTGCAGCGTGGCACCTCCACTGGCGATGATCTGGCCCTGCACAACCTCATCGCCTGCCTCTACGAGCACGGTCGACAAGAACCCGACGGTGGTTCGCAACGACGCATCGTGGGCGATCGTGACGAAGAGGTTTCCGGCGACGGGGCCCGCAAAGGTCACGATGCCGCCCGCGCTCGCGTGCACCGGTTGGCCATGAGTCGGTCCGTACTCAATTCCCCGATTGCCAGGAAGCCAAGGTTGAGGCGGCGGCCGGTATGGATCGACGATTGGCGCTTCAACGGGAGGTTCGTGCGTTTGCGGCACGGTCGGCGAGTTTTGATTGGCCGGTGCAACGTGCTCGAATGATTGAGCGCCAACAGCCGCGACGCTGAGCAACAAAACCAACAGGGTGACCATGGCGGCGCCAGGTCTCGGGCGGAAACGACAAAGCGGTCCCATACATGCTCCATAAGAGACAGATGACGGGGGAAGTCGTTGCTAGGACCCTACGCACACGAGTTGTCCCGGTCGTAATCGGGCGCAGGTGCGGGTTTGAATTATGCGGCCGTGTACTCGGCTGAGGAGAGGCGCGATCGCAACCGAAGAACCGACTTGGTGTGGATCTGACATACGCGGCTCTCGGTCACACCAAGAACTTGGCCGATCTCTGAGAGTGTCAATCCCTCGTAGTAGTACAAGGTCAACACGGTCTTTTCTCGTTCGGACATCGAGTTGATCGACTCGGCGAGAAGCTGACGCATCTCTTCGACTTCAAACGAACCAACCGGCCCCTGACCCTTGTCGGGAATCGTGTCTCCGAGGGTCATGGAGTCGCCTCGTTCTGTTCCTGAGAGCATCTCGTCGAGGGCGACAACACCAACGAAGGAAATCTTGGTCAGCATCGTCTCGAGCTCATCTGGTGTGATGTCGAGAGCGTCGGCGAGTTCGTCGTCGGTGGGGGCTCGTCCAAGCTTGGCTTCGAGCTTCGCGTTTGCTTGTTCGATGCGCTTTGCCTTCGTGCGCACCGAGCGCGGCACCCAGTCCATCGAGCGAAGCTCGTCGAGCATCGCGCCCTTGATACGAGAGATCGCATAGGTCTCGAACTTGTAACCCCGGTCTCGGTCGAACTTATCAATCGCGTCGATGAGTCCGAAGATCCCGTAGGACACCAAGTCGGCTTGTTCGACGTTTTGAGGTAGGCCGGCGGCAACTCGACTCGCGACGTACTTCACCAATGGCGAGTAGTGCACGATTAGTTGGTCCCGAACTTCACGACTCGGCTTTTCGCTGTAGCGCGCCCAAAGTCCCTCTGCCCGTTGTCGCTCTTGTTCATCCACGTTCTTGCGGTTTCCGTTTCTGCCCGCTCGCTATCCTCGCGGATGACTCGACCGATGAACACGCTGCAAACGCTCTTTGCTTATGTGCGTGTAAATCTGGGTGGTCGAGAGATCTGCGTGGCCCAACAACTCCTGTACGGTGCGTAGATCGGCACCTCCGTCCAAAAGATGAGTAGCAAACGTATGTCTCAGCGCATGCGGATGGGTGGGCGCAGCGGCGCGGCGATCGATAATTCGGCGTACATCTCGCGGAGTTAGTGGGTTTTTTCGCTGGTTTGTGAACAACGGGCCCGAGTTGCTCGCTGTGGAGCTCACATCAAGAAAACGTCGGGTCGCGTCGACGGCGGGTGCACTGAGCGGCACTTTTCGCTCTTTGTCGCCCTTTCCCCACACTCGTACGGTTCCTGCATCGAGGTCGAAGGAACGTCGTTGCAAGGTGCAGACTTCGCTGACCCGCAGACCTGATCCGTAGAGCAGTTCGACAATCGCGTCGTCTCGGAGGCGCCGAGGGCTGTCGGGGTCGTCATCGATACGAACGTTTGATTCGTCTCCCAGCAGTGTTGCGAGCTCACCATCGCTGACGACCGATGGCAACCGCGAGGGTGATGATGGGCTGGACAAACCCACCGTGGGGTCAGCGTCGATATGGCCTCGCAAGCGCGCCCAGGCAAAGAAACGGCGCAGAGCGCTCATCTTGCGTGCGATCGTTCGCCGCGCATAGGAAGCCTGATCGAGATGACCGAGGTATCGCCGCAAGAGTCGACGATCAACCAATGCAACCTCGGATACGCCAAGCGAGGTGGACCATTGCACGAACGCTTCAACGTCGCGGTTGTACACCGCGCGTGTCGACGAACTTACGCCGTGTAACGACGCCACGAATGTGGGCACCAGCGATTCCACCTAAGCCACGCTAGTCGGCCAACACCTCCAGTTATCGCACCCGTTCGATCCACGGCCCCTTTCGTTGCAGAAATCCTCGGAGACAGAGTTGTTCGATTTCTGCTGCCAATTGAGCCGCTGGAAGGGTCACCCGTTGGCAAAGCTGCTCAAAGACGACCGGCGTCCATCCCATTGCATCAAGCAGATCGGAGGCGAGGGTTTCGGCGTCTTGTGTCCTAACGGCAGTTGGAGGCGTGAAGCCAATCATCGAGAAGATGTCGTCGACCTCCAGGATGGGTGTCGCGCCGTCGGCCAGCAGCCGGTTCGTTCCCGCGGCCGACGATGAGGTGATCGGCCCCGGGATAGCCCCAACGGGGACATCGCGCAGCTGTGCCTCGTCGACGGTGAGCAGTGACCCTCCCCGCTCGTGGGACTCGATCACCACGATGGCGTCTGACAGCCCGGCGATGATTCGATTGCGCGCTGGGAATCGCCACGCCGCTGGTTTGATGCCGGGCGGCGTCTCGCTGAGCAGTGCTCCAACGGAGCCGACAGTCTCCCATAGACGTTCGTTTCGTTTGGGGTAGACCACATCGAGGCCGCTTCCCACGACCCCGACGACCGTCCCGTCGCTATCGGACTCGTCCGGGCTGCCGGCGAGAGCACCCTGATGCGCTGCGGCATCAATCCCAAGCGCCAAGCCGGACACGACCGAGATTCCAGCCTCGACTAACGCTCGGCCGAGCTCGAACGCACAACGCTGTCCGTAGGCCGTACACGTGCGGGTGCCAACAATGCCGACGGTCGGCCCGCTGGGGAGTGTTCCCCTTTGGAAGATCAGCCGAGGGCGATGCGGGTCGAGCAGCAGTCGCTCCGGAAAGTTCGCATCGGTTGGCGTCGCTGCACGTATGCCGAGCTGTTGCATCGCGACCCATCGGTCCACAACGTCGTAGTGACCGGCTGCTTCACGCCAGCCCGCAAGGATGTCTGAGCTCGTGTTGGCGAGCCGAAGGCCCGAATCTGCGCGTATGCGGTCCCAGCTTGAACGAGCGCTCCCCTCCTGGTCGATGAGTGCATCGAGACGGCGCGGCCCCATCTTGGGAAGCGAGAGCAACGCGGTGAGCCAGGCAGCCTCTGGCAGTTCGGCTGTTTGGTTGTCGTGCTCATATGGGCTCATCGCAGGATTCCGAACGGGTCGATGCGCAACGACATGGCAAGGCAGAGATGGTCAACAGTGACGTCGTCTGAGGAGTCTTCGAGATCGGCGATCGTGCGCGCCACCGACCGGACGCGCCCCACTCCCCTGGCCGATAGCCGTCCCTGTCCGAGGGCATTCTCAAGGATCGCTCGTCCCGAATCGTCGAGCGGAGCGACCCGATCGAGCCCGGACTGGTCGAGCCTGCCGTTCAGGCAACCATTGCGCTCGATCGCTCGTCGTCGGGCGATGGCTACTCGCTCGGCAATATCGGCGCTTGATTCGCCCGACGGTTGGCCAAAGAGTTCGGTAGCACATGGTCTCTGCACACCGATCCGAAGGTCGAACCGATCGAGCAATGGTCCCGAGACCCTTCGGTGGTACCGGGAACGCTGCGCCTCGCTGCAACGACAGGCTCCGGGAGCTCCCGACTCACCGCACGGACACGGGTTCATCGAGGCCACCAACAACACATCCGCGGGGTACTTCGCTGTGGCGTGTGCTCGAACCACGCGAACAACTTGCTCTTCGAGCGGTTGACGCAATCCATCGAGGGCTGCGGGAGCGAACTCTCCGAGCTCGTCGAGAAACAGCACGCCTTTGTGGGCCAGCGATAGTTCGCCCGGCCGCATCGATCGGGCTCCGCCGCCGACGAGCGATACGGCCGAGGCACCGTGGTGCGGGGCGCGAAACGGTGGCGCCAGCATCGGGAGCCTCGATGCGTCGAGTGCCCCTGCTGCTGAATGCACGCGACACACTTCGAGGGCTGCGGCGCCATCGAGTGGCGGCAACAACCCTGGGAGTCGCTTGGCGAGCATGGTCTTGCCAGCGCCCGGCGGCCCGACCATCAACAGGTGGTGGCCGCCTGCGGCGCACAACGACAGTGCAAGCTTGCCGACTTGTTGACCTCGAATGTCTCGGACATCGAGCTCGCAGTCCGGCCCGGCTGTTGGAACCGACTCTGGGCTTTCGGGCCACGGCGCATCACCACGAAGGCACTCCACCAACCGACCGAGTGTCGCGACCGGACGAACTGGGCGACCAAGTAGTGCTGCCTCAGATGCATTGTCGGGTGAGACCACGACGGTGCGCTCACCCACGGCATCGCTCATCGGCAAAGCCCCACGAATTGGGCGAATCGAACCATCGAGCCCGAGTTCTCCGAGAAAGGCCAGGTTCTCGATCGGCTCGGATTCGATACGACCGACGGCGGCAAGGATGCCCACCGCCATCGCAAGGTCGAGGCCAGCCCCGGACTTCTTCACATCCGATGGCGCCAAATTGACCGTGATCTTCTTTCCCGGCCAGTCCTCTCCACTCGAGATCAGGGCAGCGCGAACCCGGTCCCGGGCTTCACGACAAGACGCATCGGGCTGACCAACAATTTGGAAGGCTGGCAGGCCTCCGGTGACGTGAACCTCAACCTGAACTTGCTGGCCGACAACTCCTACGAGGGTTGCCGACCGGACGATCGAAAGCATGGGTATCTCCTCGAACATGTGGCGCGTTGCGCCGTAGATGATGAGGAGGCCTTACCGGGCGGCCTTCTGAGCCCACGAGTGACCGTAGCGATCAGGTGTGACAGTCGTTCTCTCGGCGGCGGGAAGCAGCGCTACTGGCTGCCGGAGAGGATCTCGCGTTGGTATCGAACCACGGCGGCGATATCCGACTCGCTGAGCGTCTGGCTGAAGCGGGGCATCTGGTTTCGCCCGTTCGTCACCACGTCGATCTGTTCCTCCACGGTGAGGCGTTGGTCGACTCCACGCAACGACGCTCCGATTCCGCCACCGCCGTCGGCGCCATGACACCGCGCACAAGTGGCTCGGTAGAGGTCGGATCCGAGGATGAGTTCTTCATCGGCGTCGTCGGGCAGTGCGATCTCTTGGGCGCACGCGCTCAGCAGCATGACCGCAGCAAACACCGCCGCAAGCGTTACTCGAACAGGAGAACGTCGTCGACTTGGCATCGCCAACCACCATACTGAGGGATATGGGACTCGACCCGTCGCGCCAGCATCAGCGCCGCCCTTTCGACTACGTCTTCGTGGTCGGCTCGGTAATCGCTGCGGTCGCGCTCGTCATCTGGGCGTTCTTCGGCTGACCAGCCTCAGGTAGGCCGTGGCCCTAAAAGGCCGCTTCGAGTACCTCGACATCGACGCCAACCACAGCTACGACATCGAACCGCAACTGTTCGCGACGGTTCTTGTGTTCGCTCAACCATGCGGTCGCCAGGCGGCGAATCTGGCGCTGCTTATCGGGACCGACCGCCTCGGCCGGGCTACCAAAGCGGCGGGTGTTGCGAGTCTTGACTTCGACGAAGGCAACCGTGCCCCGTTTCGCGACGACGAGATCGAGCTCGCCGCGTCCGCTGCGCCAGTTTCGGTCGAGGACGATCCACCCTCGCCGCTCATACCAGCGGGCGGCCAATTCCTCGCCCTGGCGTCCAAGTCGTTGCCGTGCATTGGTCATGCCAGTGACACTACGTATGCCCTGTGACACGACCTGTTGGGGACAGTTAGGGACTTGTCCCCAACTGTCCCATCGGGTTCGCCTAGGTGACTGGGACCGCCGTCCATTCCACGGAACCTTGGGAATTCTCTAGCGACCATACATCGAGCGCCTCGATTTCGGCATCGGTTGGCGCACGGTTCTCGAACTCGAAGGCATAGAGCTCCTCTGGAGGCTCTACCCAGGTCTCGGTGCGTATGAGCACTTCGTCGTCGCCGACGCCAGCTAGTCCGCTGTAGCCGTTCTGATTGAAGTCCACATCTTCACGTTGCAACAGCGTCCACGTTTCACCGTCTGGGCTGAACCACAGTTCCGTTGCCCGAGGAGGTTCCACGAAGTCCTCTTCAACGTCACGGTCGAAATCGTTGTAGAACTCGTCGAAGACCGAGTTGATGTCATCGCTCGTGATGGTGACCAGGTCTTCACCGGTGACCGGGTCGAGCCAAATGGTGGTGTCACCGAAGCGGCCTTCGAGGCGAACAATGTTCTCCCCTCCGCTGCCGTAGATGATCTCTTCGTTGACCGACTCGTGGATTACGACCCCGTCGGGGCCGGTCAGTGTTGCTGAACCGTTTCCAAGGTCGATCGTCATCGTGTAGCCGTCCTTGACGATGTCGACGCTTACGACGCCATCCAGTGGGTCGACGTAGTTGTCCTCGTAGGGTTCGGTCGAGCCGTCCAGCTGCAGAGCGAAACCGGCGGGGCCTGCAATAGGCGTGCCGTAGGTATCGAACAAAGCGGTGTCGATCGCACCGGCGGTCCACGTTGCACCCAGATCGCCCGATACCCACGTAGCGACGCCGTTGCGAGTGCCGTCAAAGCTCTGACCTGTGGCCAACAGCAGATCCCCAGAGCCAGTGATGCTGCTCACGCTCGAGTTTTCGTCGACGACAATCGCGCCGCTCTGCTTCCACGTGACACCATCGCGCGACGACCAGACCTCGGGCAGTCCGGATTCTGAGCTGTAATCCACGGTCAATAGCGCGAAGCCCGAGTCGGTGCTGGTGAGTCCGTTGGTATAGCCGCTCGCCGGAATTTCGGTCGACGTGAAGCCTCCGTCTACGGTCCCGGCCATAACGACCGGGGAAGGCATTTCGAAGTCGTTCAAACCGTGCCAAAGCTGGTCGAGTTCGTCGTAACCAGGATCACCTGGCGAGAGTCGGGCAATTTCCTCTTCGACTACCTCTTCGGCAAATTCTGATTCGATGATCTCGAGCTCGGGGGCGATATCGACTGACGCCACCGTGGTTGTAGTGATAGCTGGAGCGGTCGTTGTGGTGAACGCAGTGTCTTCTGCGATAGCTGGAGCGGTCGTTGTGGTGACGGGGAACTCGTCTTCCATGGCTTCTTCGTAGTCGTCGTAGTTGCAGCTGTATGCCACAAAGTCGTCGCCTTCGAACCCACCGCCGCAGTAGTTCTGGAGGTCTGCTTCGCTGAGTACGCCAGCCTCGAACAAGATCTGGAGTTCGTCTTGGCCGCCGACCTCAATCTGCATGAGCAGTGCGATTTGGTCTCCGACAGCGCCCAGGCCCTGCACATAAGCGAAGGAATCTTCGTCGAGGTCTGGTTCTGGCAACTCAGAGGTTGTCCACGTGATGAGGTCCTCGGAGAATCCAAGGAAGCGCTCGGGTTGGGGATCGGGCCCAAAGTAAAAGCCAGAGTCGTCCTCGTCGAACTCCGGCCAGATCTCGACAACGGTCACCCATCCTGAATCGGTCTGGGCGAGCAGGGAGGCACTTCCGTTTGCGGGAAGGCCGACGACGGCATCTGACGACCAGTCGGTTCCGTTCGTAGAACGAGAGACCTCAAACCCGTCGGGGCCGTGGCCGAGGCTCACAAACTCGCCATCGGCGAAGACCACTTCGCCTGTGCCGAACCCGAAGCCGAACGATGCGTCGCTCGCCGTATCGACGGCAACCGCCGCGCTGTCGGTGGGGGCGTCGAAGGCTTCGGTAGCTTGCTCTTGCTCAGAAGACTCGTCCTGGGACGCCTCGTCTTGTGCGGAGTCGTCGTCGGTTGATTCGGCGACCGCAACTTCGCTCGCGTCGCCCAATTGGTTCGCGATCGCGAAGCCTCCGAAGCCCAGCGCTGCGACTACTGCAACGCCACCAGCAATCAGACCCCACCGGTTGGATTTCTCTTCTTCTACCGGTGAGACTTCCACGTCGACCAGTTCGTGATCTTCACTCATTGCCATCTCCCCTTTTCTGCGGTCGGCCTTCGCCAGGCCGCCGCGTATGTTTGATCGTACAGAAACTCACATTTCTAAAGCTCTAGGGACCTCACCCGACAGGGATCGATCGCCAGACCGAGCCACCCGTCTGCTCAGCGTCCGCCACCGCAAAGAACTCATCGAGCGCCGCGAGCTCGTCGTTGGTTGGCTCCCGTCCTTCTTGTTCGAAGGCCAACAGCTCTTCTGGTGGCTCTGGGAAAGGACCAAACGTCTCGGTCACAACGAGTACTTCGTCATCACCTACAGCTGCGAGTGAGGTAAACGAGTCCTGCGGACTCGTCGACGCACTGTCGATGAGGGTCCAGGTAATTCCATCCGGGCTGAACCACACTTCAGATCCTTCATCGGGCGCCGCAAAGTCGGTGTCTGCGAACCCATCATTGGCTTCAAACAGTGGGTTGACCACGGCATTGATGTCCTCGTTGGTCACCCTTACCAACTCCTCGCCCGTCACCGGGTCGAGCCAGATGATGACCTGTTCGAAGTTTCCTTCGATCCGAACTACGTTCTCGATGCCACCAGTGAATAGCGCATCTTCCGGCACGTTTTCGTGGATGACCGCCCCATCGGGACCGGTGAGCGTTGCTGCACCGGAGTTGACGGGAAGGGTCGTGGTGTAGCCATCGACGACCACGTCGAAGAATTCGAGGTCACCGAAGGGGTCAGGGAAATCGTCGAACGGTTCGAGCGTGCCCTGCACATTGACCGCAAAGCCCGCTGGTCCACCAACGGCCATACCGTAAGGTCCGAATAGTTCGATATCGAAGGTGCTCTCTGTCCAAGTGAGACCAAGGTCGTCGGAAACAAATGCTGACAACGATTGAGCCTCGACATCGAACGGCGACCCGGAAATGAGTAGTCGTCCGTTGGATTCCACAACCTGATCGACGTTGACTTCGGATGCGATCGTGACCGGCTCGGTCCAATCCACTCCGTCAGTCGACGAGATTGAAACGGCGTCGCCAGTTCTGAAGTTAGACCCCACTACGACGAAGCCATCGTCAGTACCAACAATTCCCGATGTGAACCCCACCGTTGGCAATTCGACAGTTTCGAGTGGTCCGTCGAGCGGTCCGGTCAACACGACGGGAGCCGACGGCTCAAAGTCGTCGAAGTTATTGAAGATCTCAAAGAGCTCGTCGTAGCCAGCGTCGCCAGGAGAAAGACGAACAAGTTCTTCCTCTTCTGGCGGGAACTCAGCCTCTGCGGGAGGGCTCTCTACATCATCGTCGATGGCTTCTTCCACCGCATCAGGCCCAAAGTCGTTGAAGCCAAAGTTGCACGAGCGGGCCACGAAGTCATCACCCTCGAAGCCTCCACCGCAGTAGTTCTCGAGATCTGCTTCGGTGAGTGCTCCGGCCTCGAAGAGGATTCGTAATTCGTCTGGTCCGCCAGGCTCCACTTGCAGCAGCAGTGCGATGGTGTCACCGGAAACGGCGAGACCGTCGACGAACGTGAAGCCATCGTCTGAAACCTCAACGTCGTCAAGCTGCGTACTCGTCCATGTTTGGAGGTCAGCAGAGGTCGCTATGAACCGATCAGGGCTCTCGTCGGGGCCGAAGAAGAAGGACGCGTCGTCTTCATCGAATTCTGGGAAGACCTCAACCACGGTCACCCAGCCTGAGTCGGTTCGTACCACCTGCATCGGGAAGCTGCCTTCAGGCAGTCCGCTCGTTGGTTCGGTCGTCCACTCTGTGCCGTTCGCTGATCGCGAAACCGTGATGGCACCCTCGAAGCCACCGCCGAGTCGAGCGAATCCCTCGTCGGTAACAACGACACTGTTCGGGCCGGCAAAGAAGTCTGGTCCTGCAACAGATGTCGCAGCGTCATCGGCGAGACCCGATGTTGCCGCCTGGTCCTCTGCGGCACCGTCGGCTACAGCTTCATCCTGGTCGGCAGGATCCTCGGCCTCGTCTGTGTCCTCTTCGGCTGCCGTTGCGGCAGCATCGACCTGGCTGTCGCCGCTTTGGTTGGCGATGGCCACGCCACCGATGACGAGCGCGGCCACCGCTGCAGCCGCGCCGACCAACATACGAGTCCGGCCGGGCGATTTGTCTGCCACTGGCCGGACCTCGAGGTCCACCAAGTTCGCGTCATCACCGGTTACCAGCGCTGCTTGATTCGGGGTCTGTGGTCCTGCCGGTGCGCTACCGGGGCTGTTGTGTGTTTCGAGCGCATCGGCGTAGGTGCCGAGCATTGAAACGATGTCAGCTTCGGAGCGTTCGTTCTGTTCGTTTGGTTCGTTGTTTGGGTTCACGATTGATCCTTGAGTTCTTGTCGGAGCGCTGCGAGTCCTCGACTCGCATGCGTTCCCACCGTTGATTCCCCCACGTCCATGGCTTGTGCTGCGTCGGTGTAGTTCCATCCGCACGCATGGATAAGCCACACCGCTGTTCGTTGTGTCTCTGGTAGTTGCAACATTGCTGGCACCAACCGCGGTTCGAAGTCGGGCAACCCAACTTCTGCCGCCAGCGGAAGCACCGTTGGCGTCTTTGGTGGCGTTGAGCGGCTGCTACCGACTCGGAACAAGTAACCCACTGGGTTGTCCATGTCTGCGAGTCGGTTCCAGTTGCTGACCGCCCATTCAAAGGCGGCGCTTAACGCCTCGTCTGCTCGATTAGGACCAAGCGTTCCAAGGAACGCCCGCCGCAATCGAGGTTGGGCTTCGAGGAGAAAAGCCTCGAGCTGTGGTTCCATCAGTGCCGCCACTCTTGAGCCCCTCTTTGGTGTGTGGTCAGTGTCATCACCCCTAAACAGCCCAGACGCCAGTTTCCGCTACAAAAAGTTCGAATTTCTTTTCGGAATGTTCTTTTCGTGCAAAACGGTAACGCAGCGGCGCCGGTTTCGGAGTTCGGCGTTGGTGGTGAGGACGTGGACGATGTCTTCGATGTTGGCGCGTTCGCCGGTTCCCGCAAGCGGCGCCGCGGCGCCGTTTCTAGTCTCCGGCAACGCAGGCTTTGCCGGTAGGCGAAGCACCGGCACCCCGAATCGTTGGCCGGCCCGGTCGATAAACGTAAACTCGTTCTCGGTGGTCAGTATGTTCCAGCCGCCCCCGTGGACTTTGTCGTGATGAAAGTGACACAAAGAAATCAGGTTGGCGAGTTCGGTCGGGCCGCCGTTAACCCAATGCACCACATGATGGGCATGCAACCGATGCTCGGACTCACATCCCGGGAACCGGCACATCCCATGATCACGGCGCAACAACAACCGCCGAATCCGCCGCGGGACAATCCGCTGCTCCGATCCTGTTGCTAACTCGTCGCCGCCCGGATCGACCAGCGCGGTTTGGATCTTGGCGTCGCAACACAACCGACGAACAACATCGGGATCAACCCGCTGACCTTCAACCGTCGACTCGCCCGCCGGATCGGAACCGTTCAGCGCCTCAATATCGGCCACGATCAACACGGTTGGTTCGACGTTACGTACCGGCGACGACGTACCCGCCAACACGTTCGCCGCCGTGCTCGACCGAATCGCGTGCATGCCACCCAGCCGACTGATCGTCTCGGTCTTGGTTTCGCCCTTCACGTGTTCCCGGTCGATCACCGCCGACGACGCAGCCCACACGCCCTTCTTGACCGCAGCCATCTCAGCAACCGGCGCAGTCAACAACATCGTGACGGTTCCGTCATCGTTGTGCTTGAACGACACATCACAACGCGACACCTCATCGGCGGTGTTGCTGTCGGGTGAGGGCATTTTGGCGACGATCCGATCCAACTGCGACGCCGTCGTCACCGTGGCCATCTCAATCAACTCGGCCTCATTGTCTAGATCGGCGACACGACAGATCGCACGCACCTTCGAATAGGACAACTCCCCAGCCAGAAACACCAACCGAACTTTGGCTAGGCCGTCGAGCTTTCGTGCTACCCACACATGCTCACGGGCAGAACGAGGTGACACGCCGCATTGCCAGTTCAACCAATGCGCACACGACTTCGCACCCCACGACGCCCAACCCTCACGCCGGTCATAGGCAGCTATCCACACCAACCAGGTCGCGGTCGCGGCTGCGATCCGCGACGACATCGCCGAAATCTCTTCCTCGAGACGCTCAAGAGGAACACCGTCCAACACCTCACCATCAGTCGACAAACTGCCATCCAACACAAACCCTTGACTCATAACGAACCCTCCAGAAACCGTTGACCACACAACAAAAACTAGTCATGGGCTATGACACTCTCGAACGCCAAAAGCGGCGCCGCGGCGCCGCTTTTGGATAACGGGAACTCGACTATGCCGTCTACGCAGCAATCACGAGGTCGAGGACCGCTAGGGCCGGATCCGAGGCCTGGAGGGCCAAGCCCGGGAGAATTAGAATTGGCGCTTTTCGCGGACCTTGGCGGCCTTACCGACACGGTCACGCAAGTAGTAGA
>CAYTUB010000040.1:0-27798 GCA_964441145.1 uncultured Acidimicrobiales bacterium | reverse complement strand
CGGCTCGATCGTGATGCTGGCCTACGCGATCACGATCGCGGCCGTCTGCCAGGACTGTTGCACACCCCGCTAGGGCCGCAGCGACACTGAATCCCAGCCGCGGACTGAGTTGATCGTCCAGACGCGCGATGCTCGATGCAGGTCATCGAGGGTCAGGACCCGCTCGGTGATTTGCCCGCGATGGAGCAGTTCCTCGCGCAGAGTTCCCGGCAAGAGCCCGCTTCGGTGGTGTGGGGTGACCAGTTCATCGTCGAGCTCGAGAACGAGGTTCGCGATGCAGGTTTCGGTGAGCTCGCCTCGGCGGTTCCACAAGATCACATCGTGGGCATCGGGGAAGCGGGCCATCGCGTCTTCGTAGCGATTTCGAATGGTGGTTTTGAACACGAGGAACTCATCGAATGGGTCGGTTGGTTCGGTGTCGATTGGCAACGACCTTGGTTCGCCGTCCTCGACCGGCATCGGCCCAACTTCGAGGGTTGCCTCACCGCCGGCGTCGACGAGCAGCCGAAGCTTCAGAGGGGTGTCGGAACGGACGGTGTTGAGCAGGTTCATCACCACATCCATATCGACCTGGATGCCGAAGTGATCGCCCGCGGTGAGCAGGCGGTTGATGTGGCGTTGCCGCAGCGACACTCCACCGTCGGGGGTCCAGGCCATGGTCTCGAGCAGCCGCATGGGCTTGCCCGCTCGGGCGAGCACACGAGACTTGTGCTCGGCTTCCTCCCATTCGTTTCTTGCGGCGGAATCCCACACGATGCCGCCTCCCACGCCGTAGGTGCCGCGCCCGTTGTCGAGATCGAGCCAGACACTTCGGATGATGACGTTGAACTCCCAACGTTGATCGGGTGACAACACGAACACCGATCCGCAATAGGCGCCCCGTGGCGACGCTTCGAGGTCCGCGATGATCTCGGTCGTGCGATATTTGGGTGCACCGGTGATCGACGCTACGGGATAGAGCGCTTGCAAGGTATCGACGAGGTTTTGGTCGCTTTGGGCCACGACGGTAGAGGTCATGGTGTGCACGGTTGGGTAATGCTCGATCTCCAACAGCTTTGGAACCGAGACCGTGCCGGACTTCGCGATTCGGCCCAAGTCGTTTCGCACCATGTCGACGATCATGATGTTTTCTGCCCGATCCTTGAGACTGGTCGAGAGGTCTTCGGCGATCTGGGCGTCGATATCGGGGTCGACGTGTCGGGGTCGGGTCCCTTTCATTGGACGCGACGAAAGAGCGGTTCCGTCCTTGGTAAAGAACAACTCTGGTGATGCGCTGCATAGCGCGTGGCTACCGAGGTGTAAGAAGGCGTCGTGGCGAGCGTTTTGCGCGCGGGACAACGCGGCAAAGAGGCCTTCGGCGCTTCCCCAGAACGTCGCGTGGCGTCGCATCGTGTAGTTGACCTGATACGTCTCCCCGGCAGCGATATGTTCACGTACCGCATCGATCGCGGTCCGGTATTGCTCGAAGTCTTGGTCGGGCTCCCATTCGCTGATTTCGAATGGAGCGACCTGAGGACCGGTGCTCGGCGTGGCTCGATCGAACACGCCAAAGGCAAGCAGGGGAGTGTCCGGATCGCGCAATGACGTCACTGCGGGGTCAAAGGCCGGGCCGGCGTCATAGCTGAGCATTCCAACAACCCACGAACCTGCCGCTGCGGCCTTTTCGGCCTCTGCCAGGCCGCCGAGAACGCCATCGAGATCCCAGATAGTGGCGGTCCCGGCGGGGCTCTCAAATGCCAGCCAATCGCGGTCTTCACCGTGGCGTACGAGCGCCGCGTTGAGAGAAGCGCTTCGATGCGTCACCCTGCCAATGTACGGGTCGTTGGGGCTTCCGGGGCTGACCTGGGAGCGCTCCGGGCGTTAAGATAGGTCCATGGCGTACCAAGCTCCGGAATATCACCCGGCCTTCGAAGAGTATTGCGAGACCATCTTCGAACTGGCCGAGGATGGGCTCGACGTCAAACAGGCGCGCATTGCCGAGCGTCTCGAAGTCTCACGCCCGGCCGTGTCGGAGATGATCCGCAAGATGGAGCGTGAAGGCCTCGTCTCCATCGATGCTGCGGGCGAACTTGCCTTGAGCGATGACGGATTGGCGCTCGCGCACCAGGTCGTGCGCCGCCATCGCCTCGCCGAACGTTTCCTCACCGACATGCTCGATTTGAGCTGGGCGGAGGCACACCACGAGGCTGGCAAATGGGAGCACGTCATCAGCCCCGCCGTGGAGAATGCGTTGGCTCGTGTGCTCGGGAACCCAACCACGTGTCCGCATGGCAATCCAATCCCAGGCTCGGCCTATGAGGCGCCCGTGGATTCCTCGGTGCTGAGCCAAATGAACGCGGGTGAAGAGTTCATCGTGCAGCGCATCCCCGAAGAGCTCGAGTTTGAGCCAGGGTTGCTCGAATATCTTGAAGAGGTCGGTGTGCGGCCAGGTCAGAACGGTGTGGTGCGGGCAGTGTCGCCAGACGGCACGACAACCGTCGAGGTCGAGGGGCGGCCGTTTGGCATCGGGCCATTCGCGTGCGAGCGGATCGTTGTTACGAGTCGCTAGGCCGGATCACTAAGAACCACGTCGCAAAAAAGCTGATCACGACGAGCGTGAGGGCCATGAGTCCCGCCTCTGTCACAAAGGCTTCGTTGAACGTGCCGAAGATCCGGGTCGCCAGCGTCTCGAATTCAAATGGCGACAGCAGCAAGCTGATCGGCAATTCCTTCATCGTCGACAAGAGAACGAGGCCGCCCGCGGCGAGCAGGCCCGGGGTCATCAACGGCGTGTCGATGGAGATGAAACGTTGGAGCCCGCTAACTCCCAGCGTTTCGGCTGCGTCACGAAGGCGATCGGGGACCGCCTGTACCGCCAGCAGCGTGGTGCCCATGGCGAGCGCTGCAAACCGGATCATGTAGGCGAAGATCAAGATGGCCAGCGTGTTGTTGAACGTCGCGAAGGTCCAGTCGGTTTGGTTGATGAAGAAGGTCCCAGCGAGCGCGACCAAAATTCCAGGAAGTGCAAATGTCGAGATGGCAACAGCATTGCCAATCGCGCCTGTTCGCGACCGATAGCGGCCGTACAGCAAGGCGATTGGCAGCACGAGCAGCACCGTCGCTACAGCCGCCACGGCGCTCACCCACAAGGTGCTCCAGGTGAGGTCTGCGACTTGTCCGGTGTCGAGACGAAGCGTTCTGTTGCGTCGGAGTCCTCGAATCGACCACTCCAGGATGGCCGCGAGAGGGGCGAGAAGGCCGAGAGTGGTGGCGAGCCCGACTACGAGCAAAGCCAATGGACGCGCCCTTCCCAGTGGAATGGCCACGACGTTGTCTGCGCGCACCGAGATGGTCGTGCTCTGGCGTCGGCGCTGAGCGAAACGCTCTGCGAGCACAACGGCACCTGCGAGAAGGAGCAGGATGAGGCTCAGAGCGAGGGCTACCGGTCGGTTGAGGGCGTTGGTTTCGATCGAACGCGTCAGCGTGTCGTAGCGCAGGATTGCGACGGCTCCGAAGTCGGAGATGGTGTAGAGAAACACCAGGAGCGTGCCCGCGGCGACCGAGCCTGCGATCTGTGGCAAGACGATTCGCTGAAAGACACGCCGTGGTGAGTCGCCGAGGAGTCGAGCCGAATGCTCGAGCGACCCGGAGAGCTGGGAGAGGCGAGCCGACACGGGCAAGAACACATATGGGTACGTGAGCAGTGTCAGTACGAGCCACGCCCCCCATAACCCTTGGAGCGTGGGGGTGCGCTCGACGCCAAGGTTCTCGAGCGCATCGTTGACCAGGCCGCCCGGGTTGAGTGTGCGCACCAACGCTGCGGCACCAAGGAAGGTCGGA
Source organism: uncultured Acidimicrobiales bacterium (assembly GCA_964441145.1). Taxonomy (GTDB): domain Bacteria; phylum Actinomycetota; class Acidimicrobiia; order Acidimicrobiales; family SHLQ01; genus SHLQ01. The sequence continues at coordinate 23,979 of CAYTUB010000040.1, read as the reverse complement.
TAGACCAGCGGCAAGACCAACAGCACCCGCCAGATTCGACGACCCGGGAGGTCGGTGCGAGTCGTGATCCAGGCGAGCGCGGTGCCGAGCGTCGCGGTGCTGACGCTCACCAACGTGGCCAGCACGATCGTGCGCCACAACGGTGCCAGTGTCCGCTCGGAGAACAGCAGGTTTGCAGGGTCAGAGCCCGCGGTGAAGTTGCGGATAACGAGATAGATGGCCGGGCCGGCAAGCACCACGCTCGCGACGAGGGTGAGCAACCGCAGCGGTAGCGGAGACTCTCTCGTCGGGTCGTGGCGGGTCATCAACTGAAGATGCCGCTGCCCTCGATGATCGCAATCGTCTCTTCGAGGCCGTTGCCGAGATCGTCGAATGCCACGTCGAACTCGCTTCCGGCTTCGAGGGGTGGGAGAACGGCTGCTGGATCGACGTTGGCGCTGAGCGGGTACTCGAGGCTGTCGGTGGTGAAGTAGGTCTGAGATGGCTCAGACAACAGGAAACGGATCAGCTCGGTCGCTTCGTCAACGTTGTCCGATGTCGAGGTGATGCCGGCAGCGGTCACGATGTTGAGCGATCCGATATCGCCGGCGGCGAAGGTGTGATTGAGCGCCTGGTGATCGTCGCCAAGGGCCTCTGACTGCTGGAAGTTGTAGTAGTGGTTCACGAGCCCGAACTGGAATTCTCCTCGTCCTACGGCGTCGACGGTTGGGCGGTTTGACTCGGTAACGATGGCGTCGTTGGCGACCATGTCGGTGAGCCATTGCGCCGCAACGTCATCACCCTCTTGGGCTCGGAACACGGTGAACCAGTCCTGGAATGAACCGTTGGTGGCGGGGATTGCTACCTGACCGCGGAACCGTTCATCGGTGAGGTCGAAGATCGAATCGGGGAGGTCATCGGCCGAGACGGTTTCCGTGTTGTAGACGAGTACTCGTTGGCGGCCGGTGATCCCGACCCAGGTGTCGTTGGCTGCGGTGTTCTCCGGGGAGACGAGTTCGAGGACGTTATCGCTAAGGGGTTGGAGAAAGCCGTCGTTTTGCAGGAAGCCGACCGAACCGGGGGACTTCGACAAGAACACATCGGCCGGCGTGCGGTCGCCTTGTTCGACGAGCGTGAGGGCGAGATCGGTTGGGTCACCGAAGTTCGTCACAACGCTAATGCCACTGGCGCACTCGAACGCGTCGAGAACGGGGCCGACGAGTTCTTCGTCTCGTCCGCTAAAGACGGTCAGCTCGGTATCGGTCGTCTCTGCGCAGTCGCCAGAGTGGATTTCGGCTGCTGCGCCTTGAAGTGTGTTTTCCGTGGTGCTCCCACCACATGCGCTAGCCAGGAGGGTGATAGCTGTTGTCATGGTGGCTAGTCGGATGGAGCGACGCATGGGGATTGATCTCATGCATACCGAGTGTACGCAACCTGCACCAGGTTTGTAAGGACTGCCTAACAGAAAAGGAGTATGACACTTTTCACAACGACCTGGGGGTTGCCACACAGCTTGGCCCAGGGGCCCTACGCAACAAAGATCAAGCCGCTTTGGGCCACAACGGACCAGGGCTGTTCGGTATCCTGTAGCTATGGCGATTACCCACGACGCGGATCACGATCACTCCCACAGCCACATGGTGCACGATCACCGTGGCGTGCAGGACGGTACGGCGCGAGCCGCAATCTTTGGCATCAGCGACGGTTTGGTATCCAACGTTGCGCTCATCTTGGGTGTCGCTGCCGCAGCGGGAGCCGCCAGCGATGGCAGCGCAGTAGTTATCGCAGGCGTGTCGGGTCTGCTCGCAGGCGCGGCATCGATGGCCGCGGGCGAATATGTGTCGATGAAGGCACAGAACGAACTTATCGAGCGAGAACTCACCATCGAGCGGGAGTCGCTAAAGAACAACCCCAAGATGGAACTGCGCGAGCTCCAAGCCATCTACGTCAAGCGCGGTATCGACTCCGACAAAGCCCTTGAACTTGCCGAGGCGGTGCACGAGGACCTCGACGTGGCCCTCGAAGTGCACGCCCGCGAGGAACTCGGCGTCGACCCCGATGACATCGGTGATCCAGTCTCCGCGGCTATCAGTTCGTTCATTGCGTTTGCAATCGGTGCGATTCTGCCGTTGATCCCGTGGTTCCTGGCCACGGGTACGGTAGCGATGGTGAGCTCGGTCGCCGTTGGTCTCATCGCCGCAGCCGTCGTGGGCATCGCCCTCGCAGTGTTCACCGAACGGTCGCCGTTCCGCACCGCCCTACGTCAGGTCAGCTGGGCCGCCGGGGCATGCATCATCACCTTCGTGATCGGCTCGCTACTCGGCGTCACCGTCGCCTAGCTCCCGCTAACCAATCGCGTCGGGCATCGACGATTTCTTCTGGTCGATAAAGGCCAGCATGGCGGCGTCGGCGGCATCGTCGAGTTCGGGTGCCGTGTAATCGCTGAGCAGCTGCTTCCACCGTTCGTTGGCTCGCTCGGCGCTGGTCTTTGAGCCCTCTTCTGACCACTGCTCGAAGCTGTTGTTGTCCGACGTTTCAAAGCGATAGAAGGCCGACTCGAAGTTCGCCAAGGTGTGGGCGTTGCCGAGAAAGTGCTGGCCGTGCTCGTTGGTGCGGAAGGCATCCATCGCCTGGCCGTTCTCCGAGACGTCGACGCCCTTGGCGTAGACGTTCATCGCCCCAAGCTGGTCGGCGTCGAGGATGAGCTTTTCCATGCTGATGGCAAGGCCTCCTTCGATCCAACCCGCGGCATGGAGGACGAAGTTGACTCCGGCCTGCACGGTGGGGAGCAGGGTGTGGGCCGATTCGTACGCGGATTGTGAGTCGGGTGCCTTCGACGAGGTGAACTGGCCGCCTGAGCGGAACGGCACGCCGACACGACGTGCGAGCTCGGCCATGACGTAGATGGCAAGGCCGCCTTCCGCGGTGCCAAAGGTCGGCGCTCCGGTGGCCATCGACATCGACGTGGCGAACGTTCCAAAGATCACAGGAGCACCCGGAGCAACCAGCTGCACGAAGGCCATGCCAGCAAGCGCCTCGGCGAGTGCCTGAGCGCACAGTCCGGCGACCGAAACCGGAGACATGGCACCCATAAGGATGAACGGCGAGATGATCGTCGCCTGGTTCGCCTTGGCGTACACCTCCGCTGCGCCGAGCATGGTGGCGTCCCATGCAAGCGGGGAGTTGGCGTTGATGAGGCTGGTCAGGACCGTCTTGTTTTCGAGGTCGCCGCCCCACGCGAGACGACACAACTCAACAGAATCCTCGGCACGCTCGGGCGCGGTGACCGACCCCATGAGTGGCTTGTCTGAGTACTTCAGGTGGGAGTACACCATGTCGAGGTGTCGTTTGTTCACCGCTACATCGGTTGGCTCGCACACGGTGCCACCACTGTGATGAAGGTGGGGGAGTTGGTAGGCGAGCTTCACGACGTTCTGGAAGTCCTCGACCGTGGCGTACCGGCGCCCCTTATCGAGGTCGGTGATAAACGGTGACCCGTAGTTCGGTGCGAAGACGGTGTTGTTGCCGCCAATTTGAACATTTCGCTCAGCGTTGCGGGCGTGCTGGGTGAACTCGGCCGGCGCGGTGGCCTGTACGAGTTGTCGAGCGAGTCCCTTGGGGAAATAGACCATCTCGCCATCGATGCGACATCCGGCCTCTTCGAGCAACGCGAGCGCTGAGGGGTATTCGTTGAACTGGATGCCGACCTCGGAGAGGATGATCTCCGCGTTCTCTTCGATCTGTTGCAGGCCGGCTTCGTCGAGCACGCTCACCGGAGGCAGGGTGCGGGTCATGTAGGCCTGGGTAACCGCTCCTCGGGCAGAGCGAGCAGCCTGGCGTCCCGCTCGACCCCCACCACTACGGCGGCGACGTGGTGCTTGTTCAGTCATGTGGATGTCCTAGTTGAGTTCTTCGGATGTGGATGATTCGGGCGGCGACGAACGGCGGCGGCGGCGACGGCCTGTTGATTCTCCGCCTGCTGCGGCAGCATTGGCGAATCGGCGTTCGGGCAAGGGAAGCACCTTGTTGAGGTGCGGGTACTCGGCGACGGCATGGGGGATCGCCATGGCTTCGACGAAGTGCTGCTGGAAGCTTGGCTCGGTAGCCGTTTCGACCTTGGTGATCTGCGGGATCAACTCTTCGATAGTGCGACGGGCGTGGCCAGACAGGAGCGCAATGACCGCTCCGTTTCCGGCAGCATTTCCGGCGGCCGACACGTTGTCGATATCGCAATCTGGCACGAGGCCAAGGGCCACGGCATATGTGGGTTCGATATGGCTGCCGAACGCGCCCGCTAGTCGAATCGAGTCGACGTGTTCAATGCCTCGCCGTTCCATGAGCAACTTGATTCCGGCGTACAGCGCCGCCTTCGCGAGTTGGATCGCTCGAATGTCGTTCTGGGTAACGAAGATGTCGGGAACGCCGGCATGCAGGAGGTATTTGAACGTCCGATCGTCAGCCACAACACGGGTCGTGCGTTCGACGAGAGATCCATCAACAACGCCATCTGCCGAGATCACACCGGCGATCATCATTTCGGCCACGACCTCGATGATGCCCGAACCGCAGATACCGGTGATGGAGATCTCCTTTGTTTGCTCGGCGAACTCGGGCTCGTTGCTCCATGCGTCGGCACCGATGACTTTGAAGCGGGGTTCGAGGGTTTCGGGGTCGATGCGGACGCGTTCTATTGCGCCGATGGTGGCACGTTGTCCGGATGAGATTTGGGCCCCCTCAAATGCCGGACCCGTGGGGGAGGAGGCTGCAAGGAGGTGTTCGCTGTTGCCGAGCACGATCTCGGCGTTGGTGCCGACGTCGACGAGGAGCTGAAAGTGGTCTGACTCGTCGGGACGTTCGGACAGGATCGCTCCGGCGGTATCGGCGCCAACATGGCCGGCAATGCACGGCAGGACATAGACGCGAGTGCTGTCACGGCAATCGATGCCGAGAAGCGGCGCGGGTGTTTCGACCGATGCGTCAGTGGCAAGCGCGAACGGCGCTCCGCCGAGAGGTACGGCGTCGAGACCCAGCAGGAGGTGGTGCATGATCGGGTTTCCGACCAGCACGATCTCCAGAATGTCGGCCCTGTCGACTTCGGCTTCTTCGGCCAACTCGGCAACAAGATCGTTGAGCGCTTCGCGAATGGTGTTGGTGAGCTCGACCTCTCCGCCCGGGTTCATCATCACGTAGCTGACGCGACTCATAAGGTCTTCGCCGAACTTGATCTGTGGATTCATCAGGCCGCTCGTGGACAATGCCTCGCCGGTGCTGAGGTCGAGCAAGTGGCCGGCAACTGTCGTTGAACCAATATCGATAGCCACGCCGTAGATCGTGTCGTGAAAGCCAGACCAGGCAGCGACAATCTCCTGTCCGTCGCGAACGGCCACTGTAATTTCCCGGCTCTTCGTAAGAGCCTTTTGTATTTCCAGAACAACCGGCAGGGTGGCCTGGAGGTCGGCCAGCTCCCAATCGGAGCGAAGGGAGTCGCGCAGGAGATCGAGTTCGCTACGAGGCGTGTCGAGTTCTTGGTTCTCGACGGTCGTGAAATACAGACGGGTCACCGGGTCGAGGTCGATGTCATCGACCTCGAGGCGTTTGCGGACCACCTGGCGGTGGACTTGGCTCTCCGCAGGCACATCGACCACGACGTCACCGCACACTTCTGCGTGGCAACCCAGCCGATGGCGATCAGAACCGAGGGGCCTGCGGCCGCGGTACTCGCCTGTTTCGCTCGGCCCAGGACTACTCAGCGCGTCTTCGGCGGAGGTGATGCCGTGTTTGGCGAACTCGCCAACTTCGGGGACGACCTGGCAGCGGCCACAAATTCCGCGTCCGCCACAGACCGTGTCGAGGTCGACACCCAACTCGCGGGCGGCGTCCAAGATGTTTGTGCCGCGCTCTACTTCTCCTTGGCGCCCCGATGGGGTGAAGACGACGCGAACGGAATCGCCCATTGGGGCTTAGCCTGCTGCGCCGCTGCGGCGGCGTCCACCGCGTCGGCGGGCACCACCGGCGCCACCACCAGCGTCGGGGTCGCGCTTTGCCGCAATCCAGGCTGCGCAGTTGGCGTCGTGGCCGTTGAGCACGTCGGCTGCCATGACGCAATTCTTGACCTCTTCATGGAGCGGGCTCATGATCGCCGATGTCATGCCTGCGCCGATGGCCATCGACAAGAAGTTGCCGGTGATGTGGTTGCGGGCGGGGAGGCCAAAGCTCACGTTCGATGCGCCGCACGTGGTGTTCACACCGAGCTCGTTGCGAAGGCGCCCGACGAGTTCAAACACCTGACGGCCAGCGGTTCCCATTGCGCCGATAGGCATGACGAGTGGGTCGACGACGACGTCTTCGGCTGGGATCCCGAAGTCCGAAGCGCGGTTAACGATCTTCTTTGCGACCTCGAACCGGACGTTGGGGTCTTCGGAAATGCCCGTCTCATCGTTCGAAATGGCTACAACGGCAGCGCCGTGCTTCGCGACGAAAGGAAGGACTCGTTCGAGCACTTCCTCTTCGCCCGTCACCGAGTTGATGAGTGGCTTTCCTTCGTAGATCGCAATCGCTGCTTCGAGTGCCTCGACGATTGAGGAATCGATGCTGATCGGGACGTCGGTGACCGCTTGCACTTCTTGGATGGCCCGGACGAGCAATGCCGGTTCATCAGCGAGTGGAATGCCAGCATTCACGTCGAGCATCTGGGCGCCAGCTTCGACTTGGGCTATCGCGTCGGCCACGACCCGACTGAAGTCGCCATTCTTCATCTCTTCGGCGAGCAGCTTTCTGCCGGTGGGGTTAATGCGTTCACCAATCATCACGAACGGTCGGCCAAAGCCAATGACGACCTCTTTGGTGGCAGAACTAATAACGGTGTCGGTCATGAGGTTTCCTTGGTTTCAGGGTTTGGCGCGTCTGGCACGATGGATTCTGGGGTGAACCCGCCGGCGCGTACGAAGTCGTTCAAGCGTTCTTTGGTGAACTCGGCCTCGATGCTGGCTACGAGATCGGCGACAGCGGCATCGACATCGGTGTCGGGGTCGATGGGACGGGTCTCAGAGCCCATCTCGGCGACGTAGCTGTTGGCATCCTTTTTGTCGGCCACCATGGCGGCCCGATCGATTGCCTTTTGAAAGCGCGGTGGCAGTTCCACCTGCACCTTGCGATCGCCGACGGTTCCGTTGATCTGGGCTGGAATATCGCGCCATTTGATGATCTTGAGCGCAGGACCACCGCGCCGGCGACGCCCGCTCACGCCACCCGCAGCTCGAGTAGCCGGCTCTGTAGAGCTCCTCGTCCGACGTTTAATTGGTCGAACTCCAGGTTCAGTCGGTTCGCGCATATCTGTGCACTTTCGATGAGTTCAGGGGTCGGGTCTTGGGCGATGTAGAGCACGCGGGTGTAGTTACCGAAGTACATCTCGGCGAGTTCCGGGTGGTCGGTCAACCCCAACGCGCCAAAGATCAATGCGTCTTGGTGCTTCACCAAGTAGTCGGTGAGGTAGAGGGTGCCGAGCTCACTTTCGTGCTCGGCGAGGAATCTCTCGACTCCGGTAAAGAACGCATAGCAATGATCACCGGGGAGCCGCTTGGCATGGGGGAATCGTTCGAGCAAGCGGTCGAGTGCACCGCCGGTGCCGCAGTCGCCGTATCCGATGAGGATGTGCGCGTAGCGTTCCGCGCGTTCGCTCAGGATCTCGTCGATTGCAGGAGCGATCTTTTCGGGCCGGTTGTGGAATGCTGCGGGTAGATATTCGAAATCGATGTGATCCCATCCGTTTACCCCGACGATCGCCCGAACATCGGATGCGAGCGCGCCACAGGCAAGGAACAGCACTCGCTGCTGCTCGCGTGAGATGGTGGGATCAGGCTGCGGCACGACGTTCTTCGACGAGCTTGCCCGCCATCTCGGCCGCCACGGCTGCGTCTCGGCAATACCCATCGGCGCCGACGGCATCACCGAACTCTTGGTTCAGTGGTGCTCCGCCGACGAGCACGATGTAGTCATCGCGCATGCCCTTCTCGGAAAGGGTGTCGATGACGACCTTCATATAGGGCATCGTCGTGGTCAGAAGCGCCGACATTCCTAGGATGTCTGGCTGGTGCTCCTCAAGTGCCGCGAGATATTCATCGACGTCGGTATTGATCCCAATATCGACCACTTCGAACCCGGCGCCTTCGAGCATCATGGCCACGAGATTCTTTCCAATGTCGTGGATATCGCCCTTCACGGTTCCGATGACCACCTTGCCGATTGGCTCAGCTCCAGTCTCAGCAAGAAGGGGTCGCAAGATGGCCATACCGGATTTCATAGCGTTCGCAGCCAGGAGCACCTCGGGGACGAACAGGATTCCGTCTCGGAAGTCGATGCCGACGACTCTCATACCTTCGACGAGGGCATCGTTGAGGACTCGGTCTGCGCTCCAACCGCGTGCAAGGAGAATCTCGGTGCCCTCGACAATCTCGTCTCCGAGGCCGTCGTACAGGTCGTCGTGCATCTGCGCGGTCAGCTCATCGTCTGGAAGCTCGGCCAATACGATGTCATCTTCGTCGCTCATCGCTCATCCTTGTGGTGATGTGTTCGCAGGGATACCAGAATTTCACAGCCCGATATGGACTACCCCGGTTCCGCATCGTGGAACAGAACCATATCATGGAACTCTGGAATGGGGAAGAGTCGCCGACAAAGTGGCTTAAACGCGACCGTCTTGTGCCGATTGGCCTTTGATGAGCGAAGACGTTGGATTGGCCGGGATTGGATCCCTTGCACTTGTCGGTGCGGCTACTGGCGCGCTATTCGTCTTCACGTCGTCGATCATTACCTCACTCACGCTCGCTTTTCTACTGGTGATTACGCTCGCCGGGCTCTTGTTGGTTTGTCGGCGACTTCGAAACCTTCGCCTCCAGCTGATCGATGACCATGCGAGTAATCATCGGTCCGGCGACACGATGGATCTTCTCGGAAAGTCAGCTCAGGAGGTCGCCAGCTCTCGAAAGCTTCGCGAGGCCGAGGCGGGCGTACTGCAGATGATTGCTGCGGACCGCGACACCAAAACGGTGCTCCAACGAATCACCGCACTTCTCGCCGAACAATATCCGGGGTCTCGCTTTCGTATCGTCAGCGATGACCTCTTCGACAACGACGTTGTTGATCAGCGGTGGCCCGTCGTTCCAAAGACCGAGACCGAGGTTGGGTGGGTACTTCAGGCGGTCATGCGAGACGGTGTGGAACCAGACGATCAGGTCGTCAACATTGCGATTGAACTCGCCCGCCTCGCTCTCGACAAGGCTCGTCATCAAAGCGCGCTGCGCTATCAGGCAGATCACGATGCGCTCACCAGCCTCTTGAGTAGACGTGCAGTCCTCGAAGTAGTCGATGGTGCGATCGGGCTCGGGAAGAGCATCGGCCTGGTGTATTGCGATGTCGACAAGTTCAAGGAAACCAACGACACCCTGGGTCACCAGATCGGCGACAAACTCTTGGTTGCTATCGCAGATCGACTACGAGATGCCGCCGAGGAAGCGCCGTTCTATTGCGAGCCTGGCCGAATCGGCGGTGATGAGTATCTGCTTGTGACCGTGGATGCGACCCCGGCCCAGATGACCAGCTTTGTGGAGGCTTTGTCCTTCGCGATGCAGGCGCCCTTCTCCTTCGATACTGCGACCGTGTCGACGTCGCTGTCGATTGGAGCCTCGTTCCATGACCAAGGGGTATCCAAGCCCGACCCGGCCGAGATCCTACGTGAGGCTGACCTTGCCCTGTACCAGGTCAAACGTTCCGGCCGAAACGGGTTCCGCTTCTTTGACTCGGAACTGCGTGCAATCGAGGCAGAGACCAAGTTGCTCGAACAGGACCTGCGACAATCGATCAGCAATCGGTCGGGCTTGTTCGCACAGTTCCAGCCTCAGTACGACATCCACAAGAAGCTAATTGGCTTCGAAGCGCTCGGACGTTGGACGCGACAGGGAGCTGGCATGGTCAGCCCTGCCGACTTCATTCCCGTGGCCGTCGAGCGCGGCATGATGGCCCAGCTCGATCTGGAGATTTTCCGCAATGTCGCCCAGACCGTCTCCAACTTGCGCCGTGAGGGTCGAACATTTGGCAAGGTTTCGATCAACGTGTCGGCCGAGCGTCTTGAAGACGCTGAATTCGTAGAGACCACCCTCGATGTCCTTCGTAAGTCATCGATCGACCCGACCTCGGTCGTGCTGGAGATCACCGAGTCTTCAATCCTGCAAGACCTCCGCGAACGTGGCCGCCGGCTCGAGATTCTTCGGGCCTGGGGTGTGCGAATCGCAATCGACGACTTCGGCACCGGCTATTCATCGCTCTCATACCTGCGAGAGCTTCCGGTCGACATCGTGAAACTCGATAGAGAGTTCGTGAGCGAGATCGATACCTCAGAGATGAGCCAAGCAATCGTGAAGGCGATACTCACGCTCTCGGAGGTTCTTGGACTTGAGGTCGTGGCCGAAGGTATCGAGCGCGAGTCTCAGTTCGACATTCTCAAGCACCTCGGATGCGACATCTTCCAGGGCTTCCTTCTCGGTAAGCCTCTCGAACATGACGTGGCGCGAGACCTGGCGGAGAAGACATGGCTTCCCGACCCGTTCGGGGGAGGCTACGAGTGGCCCGCTGCTCCTCCGAGCCTCGAAGGCATCGAGAAGATGGGTCAGCTGCCAGCGTTCAAAACGCTCTGACGCCAGGCTTCGGTCGCCTCCACCTGGTTGAACGTAAAGACGTGGAGTCCCTTGATGCCGAGAGCGTCGAGTGATGCGGTGAGTGGTTCGAGGATGTCGTCGGGGTCGTAGGCGCCCGGCGCGAGAAGCTTTGTTACCGCAGCCTTGTTCTTCTTCAAGAACCGCAGTGATGCACCCACCCCAAGTCGGACCCCCATCGTCATCAACTTCGCTCGGTCAACCACCCCGGGGATGCCGAGGTGGATTGGCAACTCAAAGCCTTCCGCTCGTTCGTTTCTCAGCCAGTCGGCGATGAGGTCAGTATCGAAACACATCTGTGTCGAGGCCCAACCGTTTACTCCAGCCTCAGCGAGTAACGCTTGCTTGGCGTGCAGTTGCTCGTGCAAGATTTCGTTGCTGATCAATGCGTGGCCATCGGGGTACGCGGTAATGCCAACCGTGGTGAGTCCGTGGTCCTGAGCAAAGAGGTCGTTGAGGAAGCTGTGCGCGCCTTCGTAGGGGCCAGCGGGCTCTTCTGCATCGCCGGCCACGCAGAACAGAGTCTGGTAGCCCTCGGTCTTCATCCACTTCGCGATTTGGGCGACGTGGTCTTGGCTCTCCACGAGCCGCGCTGCAATATGGGGGATAGGCCGGTGACCCAAACTGCGGATCCGGTCGGTCAGCTCCATGGTGGCATCGAGCCCCTTGACCGGCGACGCGGTCACCGAAACGGGTGAGTTCGGGGGTAGCGCGTCGATGCCGGCGTCAACCGACTTGAGCGGGATCAGCTCAAAGACCATGTTGTCGACCAGGTCGCGTCGATACGCCATGGCGGCATCGTCCACCGGCGGTGTGTCCGTGTTCTTTCCGAAGCGTGACATGAGATTCCTAAGACAGGTTGATGACGTTGCCGTCAGCGTCGATGTCGATGCGTTGGGCGGCCGGTGACTTGCCGAGGCCAGGCATCGTGCGCATGTCGCCACAGATTGGGTAGATGAACCCCGCTCCGACCGAAGCACGCACTTCACGTACAGGAAGGAGCCAGCCCGTTGGAGCGCCCTTGGCCGATGAGGTCGAGGAAAGCGATAGGTGCGTCTTGGCAATGCAGACGGGCAAGTCGCCAAAGCCGTTGGCTTCGTAGTTCGCGAGTTGCTTGGCGGCCGCTGGAGACACATCGATGCCGTCTGCGCCGTAGACCTTCTTGGCCACGACTTCGATTTTCTCACGAAGCGGCATGTCGTCGGGGTAGAGGACTTCGAAGTTCGATTCTTCTTCGGCTGCCTCGGCAATAGCGGAGGCGAGTTCGGTGGCACCTTGCCCGCCATCGGCGAAATGCGTCGAGACCGCAGCGCGAGCCCCGAACTCGTCGGCAATCTCGTGGATTGCGGCGATGTCGACGTCGTGGTCGCCGGGGAACACATTGATTGCGACAACTGGGGTCACGCCGTGCATCTGCATATTTTCGAGCTGCTTACGGAGGTTGTCGCCACCTTGGTGAACCTCGTCGGGGTTCGCCTCAAGAAGTGCAGCAGGAAGTTCCTTGCCAGCAACGATCTTGTGCGAACCACAATGAGCCTTGAGCCCTCGGACCGTCGCCACGAGAACCGCGGCGTCGGGCGCCATTCCCGAGTAGCGGCACTTGATGTTGAAGAAGCGCTCGGCTCCCATATCCGCACCGAAGCCAGCTTCGGTGAGTAGATAGTCCGCAGTCTTGATCCCGATTTGGTCGGCGACGATCGAGCTGTTCCCGGTGGCGATGTTGCCGAACGGGCCGGTGTGGACGAGTGCTGCTGTGCCTTCGAGGGTCTGCATCAGGTTTGGCTTGATGGCTTCTTTCAAGATGACCGTCATCGAGCCTGCCGCACCGATTTCTTCAGCGCTGACCGGCGTGCCGTCCTTGGTGTAGCCGAGCACGATTCGACCCATGCGCTGGCGAAGGTCCTGGAGGCCTGTAGCGAGAGCGAGTGCGGCCATGACCTCCGACGCTGCGGTGATATCGAAGCCGGTTTCGCGTGGAACGCCATCGAGACGTCCGCCGAGGCCAATGACGGCGTTGCGCAGTGCACGGTCGTTGACGTCGAGCACGCGGCGCCACGTGATGTTGTTGGTGTCGATGCCCGTTTCGTTGCCGTGATAGAGGTGCGCGTCGAGCATGGCTGAACACAGGTTGTGGGCAGCGGTCACCGCGTGCATGTCACCGGTCAGATGCAGGTTGAACAACTCCATCGGGACGACCTGGCTATAGCCGCCGCCGGCTGCTCCGCCCTTGATGCCAAAGGTTGGGCCCATCGACGGCTGACGAATCGCGATCGTTGCCGATTTGCCAATGTGTTGGAAGGCCTGGCCGAGTCCCACGGTGGTGGTCGTCTTGCCTTCCCCAAGTGGAGTCGGGGTGATGGCTGATACGACGACGTACTTTGCGTCCGGTCGGTCGGCCATCTTGGGAATTGCTTCGAGCTGCACCTTGGCAGCACCCGTTCCGTACGGTTCGAGATTGTCGAGCGGAATCCCCGCGCGCTCAGCGATTTCGGTGAGCGGAAGGAGCTCGGCTCCTTGTGCGATTTCGAGGTCGGATGGAAACGCCATTGTTCCCCCTTATAAGGGCTTCTTAGGTAAGCGGTGACACTTGGAGTAGTGGCCTGGCCAGCACTGTACATCTGATCGAGCCAATGATTCCACATTGTGGGCCTGTTCCATGATGTGGAACGTGGCTCAATGGGTGTGTCCGGAGAATCTAGAGTGCATGCAGCCGATAAATGCTTCCGCACAAGATTGGATTTCACATGGTCAAAGTCCCGCAAGGATACCGAAGCCGAAATGTTCAGGATCGTCGTTCAGGCGGTAGCGCACGGCGTGGGGGAGGCGCCGATCTTCTCGGTGGAATGCTCGGCGGAAATGCAACGGGTGGCGGGCTGCTCGGGACGATTGGCAAGGCCGCGCTCCCAATGATCCTGGGATCGATCATGGGCGGTCGCAGAGGTAGCGGCGGCGGTGGCCTAGGCGGATTGTTGGGCTCGATGCTCGGTGGCGGTTCGGAGCCGCAAATGTCGGCTGTTGAACGTGACGAAGCCGACGATCAGGCAACGCTATTGCTGCGTGCAATGGTAAATGCTGCCAAGGCCGACGGTCAGGTCGACAAGGAAGAGATCGACAACATCGTCAAGCGACTGGGCGACGTCGACGAACAGGAAGCGGCGTTCTTGCAATCGGAATTGCAGGCACCGCTCGATATCGAGGGCTATTGCCGCAGCGTCCCAGATGAACTCACCGAGCAGGCGTATGCATTCTCCGTGATGGGGATGCGTTTGGATACCCAGCAAGAAGCGCAATATCTCGGCGCGATGGCTCAAGGCTTGCGGCTCAACCCGGAGATCTGCAACGCCATTCACGAGAAGCTAGGCGTACCACCGATCTTTCAGTAACACCCGCCTTCGGCAGCGACCTCTTAGTGAAGCGGGTGGACGCCTAGGCGGTGAACTCGTCCGTGTCGAGCCCGGCTTCTTTCCACGCGAGCGTGCCGCCCTCCATATAGGTGACGTTGGTGTAGCCGAGATCCTGGAGGGTCTTGGCGCCAAGCGCCGCCATTGCCCCGATCGTGCAGGTCACGACGATCTCACGATCGTGGTCGCCAAGCTCTGAGTGTTGCATTTCTTCGGGCATGGTGACGTCGCCTTTGAAGCCGAGCGTCCCGAGCGATATCGCGAGCGCGCCAGGGATGATCCCGGTCTTTGCGATGTCAGCGCGATCGCGGACGTCGATCACGAGAGCGGTTTCTGGTACGTCGGAGGCAGTCACTGCAGAGGTGTGCTCTTGTGCTTCGCCGACCATTTCCATGAAGGTCTTTGCCATTGCGTATTTCGTGCTTTCTACGAGGATTACAGTCGATCGTTTCTCGTACGTAGTGTTTTAGCGCGCGCTACACGAGTTCTGCAGGGATTTTTCACCGATAGTGATTTTGAGGCGTGGGTTTGCGTCAGCTTCCCGCGAGAGGAGACGAGAGTTGGTCGGTGATCACCGAGCGAATTGCTTCGTCGAAGCCCTGGACATGGGCCTCCACTCGATCTGCGACGATGTCGCTGTCTCCTCGACGGAGGCCATCGAGGATCGCTTGGTGTTCGGTGACGGCATGTGCCATATCGGCTACGTCGCTGAGGTACAGATGCCAGAGCCGATCGGATTGCGCGTAGAGGGTGTCGAGGGTGTCCCAGAGGAACCGGTTGCCCGACGCCGCCCAGATGATCTCGTGGCAGCGACGGTCGAGGGCAAGATGCGCGTCATCGCCAAGGCCCGGTTCGTCGGTGAGCGCGAGTGTTCGTTCCATTTCGTCCCATTGCTCGGGCGTTCCTCGCACCGCTGCGAGGCGGGCCGCGTAGGGCTCGAGCACGGCACGGGTTTCGAAGAGCAGCGACAACTCTTCGACTTCGATACCGCTCACGAACATGCCTCGACGCGGAATGACGGTCACGAAGTGTTCACGTTGGAGGCGAAGCAGAGCTTCGCGAATTGGGGTGCGTCCAAGTCCGAGCGAATCGCGGAGTTCGTCTTCTTTGAGCACGTCGCCGGGGGCGAAGTCGAGGCGCACGATCTTGGAGCGCAGCTGTTGGTATGCCTGCTCGCCGAGGGATTCGGGCTCGTTGCCCGAGAGGGGAGGAAGCTCAATCGTGGTCACAGGGCAATGGTAGACCGGTGATATATCAGCCGTCTATCAGGGGTTAGCCAGCTGAGTTCCACACCCAATGGCGGTTGGACTGGATGGTCTCGACTTCCACGGGTCCGTAGGAGCGGGAGTCGAGGCTTCGGGGACGGTCGTCGCCCATGATGAAAACCTGGTCGTCGGGGATGAGAAACGATTCGGGTTCACCTGGAGCTGTTGTCGTGGGGATCCCTTCGACAAGGTAGGGCTCGTCGAGCGGTTCACCATCGATGTGCACGATGCTGTTCTCAAAGGTGATGCTCTCACCGCCGAGGCCGATCACGCGGCCCAGCAAAAGAGTTGAGAGGCCAGGAGCTTCGTCGGGAGCATCGAAGATGACCACATCGCCCCGATCTGTCTCCCCGAACGCAATGAACAGCACGCGGTCGCCTGAGTTGATGTTTGGTTGCATCGTGTCACTAGGGATCTGGAGACTCTGCACCCCGACGACCGGGAACAGGACGAAACGCACTGCCAACAACGCCACGACGAGCAGTCCCACCACGAGCAGCACTTTCGTCGTGCGGGACAGCCGTCGTTTATCCCAGTCTGCGGGCGGCTCGTTGGTAAGGTCGCTATCGGGGGCTGTGGTTTCCATCGTAGGTTGCCTTGTCGCTTACGTGGCTCGATTACTCGAAGCAGGACTCGGGGAAGTGAAAGCCCGTTATCGGAGCGTCAGCGCCGAGCTCTTGGACAGCGTCTGCTCGTTCGTCGGCAATAGCGGCTGTGTCATCGATGCATTGTTGGGAGATGTCGCCTCCGTAGGTGTCGGAACGTTCTGAGCCAGTCCCGGTGATTTGGGTGAGTGCGAAGAACGAGCCGACACCAAGCAGGACGGTGAGTGCGGCAAGCCCGAACAGCCTGCGCCAATCCATTCCGCCTAGTTCTTCTGCGATCGCCACATGCCAATTGTAACGGAGGTGCCGGGGCTGTTGAGAAACACACCTTGCCAGAGGGTGGGGTTGGGCGTATTCTCGCCGTGATACACAGCTGATATATCACCACGAAAGAACTGGGGTCAGGCCCCAAACCTTTCGCTTGACTAGGAGAGCGAACGAATGAGCGAGTTTCCGAGCAAAGCAAATGTTGTCGTCATCGGTGCCGGCATCGTCGGTAGTTGCCTTGTCGGGCACCTTGCCCGGTTGGGTTGGGAAGATATTGTCTTGATCGATAAGGGTCCGCTTCCGAACCCTGGCGGTTCCACAGGTCACGCGTCGAACTTCATTTTCCCGGTGGATCACAACAAGGAGATGGCTCTCCTCGGTGTGCAGAGCGCCAATCAGTATCGAGACCTCGACCGCTCGGTTGACTCCGGCGGTATCGAAGTCGCTCGTACCCAAGAGCGCATGGACGAACTGAACCGCCGCATGACGTCGGCAACTGCATGGGGCGTCGAGGCGGAGCTGCTCACCCCAGCCCAGGTCAAAGAACTCGTGCCGTTCATCAACGAAGAGATCATCCTCGGCGGCTTCCATTGCCCGACGGTTTCGGTGGTCGACTCGCTCGACACCGGCACGCTGTTCCGCAACGAGGCTATGGACAAGGGTGTGTTGCAGGTGTTTGCAAACACCGAAGTCGAAGATGTGGAAACCGTCGACGCCCCCAACGGCCAACAGAAGGTCAGCGCTGTCGTGACCGATCGCGGCCGGATCGAGGCGAACTATGTCGTCGTGGCCTGTGGTGTGTGGAGCAACCGAGTAGCGAACATGGCCGGCGCCACGATTCCGCTCGTGCCCGCCGTGCACCAGATGGCCGACGTTGGCCCGATGGATGTTCTAGCCGAGACCAACACCGAGATCGCCTACCCAATCGTTCGCGACATGGACACGTTCTGCTACGAGCGCCAGGCCGCAGGCTCGATGGAAGTTGGTTCCTACGGTCACCGTGCGATCCTTCATCACCCAGACGACATCCCGTCGAACCAAGAAGCAGCGCTGACCCCAACCGAGATGCCCTTCACGCAGGACGATTTCGATCCGCAGATGGAAACCGCCATCGAGCTGATGGACATGCTCGGCGACGCCGAGATCAAGTACGCCATCAACGGCTTGCTCTCACTCACGCCCGACGCCATGCCATGCCTTGGTGAGACCGTCGAAGTCCGCAACCTCTGGTCGGCCGCAGCGGTGTGGGTCAAGGAAGGCCCGGGCATGGCCCAGGTCGTGGCCGAGTGGATGACCTATGGCTACCCACGCGTCATCGACCCGCACGCATCCGATCTCGCACGCTTCTACCCAGAAGAGCGCGGTGACGACCACATTTGGGCTCGCGCCGACGAGCACTTCATCAAGACCTACGGGATTGTTCACCCACAAGAGCAGTGGGAAGGTCGCCGCAACCTGGTGCAAAGCCCGTACTACAGCCGCCAAGAAGCGCTCGGCGCAATGTTCTTCCAGGCCCGGGTTTGGGAACGTGCGCAGTGGTACACCTCCAATGCCGACCTCGTCGAGCGCTACGGGCTCGAAGAGCGCGAAGTCGAATGGGACAACCGCTGGTGGAGCCCGATCATCAACGGCGAGCACCTCAATATGCGTGAGAACGCTGGCCTGTTCGACCTGTCGGCCTTCCAGGTGTTCGAACTCACCGGCCCAGGTGCGCTCGACTTTGCCGAGTACTTGGCTGTCAACAAGGTGTGCAAGGGCGTCGGCACGAGTGCCTACACCCCGTGGCTCAACGAAGACGGTGGCTTTCACTCGGATCTCACGATGATGCAGACCGGTGAAGACACCGTGCGCATCGTCACCGGCGCCTTCGACGGCGGTCGCGACGAGTATTGGATCAAGAAGTACCTGCCCGAAGACGAGTCGGTCACCTTCACCAACCTCAGCAAGACCACGACCACCCTTGGTGTTTGGGGTCCGAACGCCGAGGCGATCCTGAGCCAACTCACCGACGCTGACCTCAGCTTCGAAGGCAACAAGTACGGTTCGGTCACCAACGCCGAAATCGCCGGAATCGCGTGCACGTTGTTCCGAGTCAGCTACGTGGGCGACACCGGCTGGGAGATCTACACCGGTTGGGACAATGGCCCCGCGTTGTGGGACGCCATCATGGACGCGGGCAAAGACCACGGTCTTCGCCCGACGGGCATGGGCGTGTACGCCGTAACCGGTCGCATCGAGAAGGGGTACCGCCTCATGGGTGCCGAGCTCGAGAGCGAGTACAACCCAATCGAAGCTGGTTTGGCCCGTCCGAAGGTCAAGGCTGCGGACTTCATTGGCAAGGAGGCCTACCTGGCCGCCCGTGAAGCTGGAGACCCCGAGGTCCATTGCGTGACGCTCGTCGTCGACGAGAACACCGACAGCGAAGGACGCCAACGTTGGATGCAGGGCGGCAATGAGCCGATCCTCACCGCGGACGGCGAGCGCATGGTCGACAGTCACGGTCGTGTGAGTCGAGTGACGACCGCTGGTTACGGACCGAGCGTCGGCAAAAACCTACTGCTTGGGTACGTGCCCGCCGAACACGCGGCGCCGGGAACGCAGCTCAAGGTCATGTACATGAACGAACTGTTCCCATGCACCGTCGTGGGAACTGGCTCTGCCTTTGACCCGGAGAACATCCGCCTCAAGGGTTAAATGATCGCTCGGCTCGGTGTCAGGTTCCCGCCACTTGGCACCGAGCTGGGTCAGAAGCTTGCCAGTTGGGTTTATCTTCCCGCCCCTAAGACCGAGAGTGCGGGACCCGCTCCAGCGCGGGTAACTAAAGTTCGCCAAGCATCCCGGCGACCGCTTCGACTTCGTCGAATGATTCACCGATCAACACGATGGCGTGGATCGGTTCGAGGTCAGCGTCGAGGTCGGTCATGGTCACTCGGCCTCCGGCGAGGTGAATGACCTTGGCCCCGTCGTGCGCAGCGACGGACCCCTTGGCTCGAAGCAGGCCGGATTTCTGCAGCACCGACTTCACCGAGAGTGCATCGACTGGTCCATCGCTTCGCCACGTGATGGTCGCGACCGGTGCGCTCGCGTTGGTGGAGAGTTCGTGGTCGGGGTTGTCGTGGGCGCCGAGCAAGACGGTGTTGATCCATGCGGGGTCGTCACTCGCCTCGATGATGCGGGCTTTGGTGAACTCCCGAAGAGCATCGAGTGCGGTTGCCTGTTCGTCCTTGGCGATGAGGTCGAGTTTGGTGGCGATGACGAGGTCAGCGCCGGCGAGTTGGGCACGCATCAGCGATCCGTACGGAGGACCAGACGACCGATGAGCGAAGTTCGCGGGGTCGACGAGGGCGATCACCGCATCGATCTCTACCCGCGGGTGATCGAGAAACGACTCGAGCGGCCGAAGGTCGGCTACGCCGCTTGCTTCGAGCACGATGCGATGTGGGGCAGGGGAGCGGCGTGCGAGGTCCGCCAGTGTCGCGAAGAGATCGTCGCCGATCTTGCAGCAGATGCAGCCGTTGGTGAGTTCGATAACGCCATCGTCGTCACCTGCGTTCTGACGAATGAGATCTGCGTCGACGTTGACCTCGCCTACATCGTTGACGATCACAGCGATTGGCTCCGTCGTGGATTCCAAGATGCGGTTCACCATGGTCGTCTTGCCCGCGCCGAGCCATCCGCCGAGCACGGTGATGGGGATCTTTGGGGAATCGCTCATGGCATCGAGTCTGCCAGGTCCTGAAGTTCCCGACGTGCCCTACGGGGTCTTGCCGTCCTCGGAGGGGGGATGTTGGACCTTGGGATCGCGGTCGTCGACATCTTCGTCGATTGGCGATCCGTCTCCGTCCGCGTCGGTATCGATGGAATCCACGACCCCATCTCGGTCCATGTCATCCCACGGGCAGGTGATCGTGGTCGTCGGTCGGCGAGTGGATAGGGCGAGCTTGCGTTCGGAATGGCTGACGTCGAGTGATGCGGCGCTTCCGAAGGGGACCTCGACGAGCTTTGTGATGATCTCGTCGAGTGTTTGCTCAACTTGGTCATTCCACATCGAGTCGTCAACGCCAAGCGCCTTTCGAAGCTCGGAATCAGGATTTCGCAACTCGTTGTAGCAAAGCGATCGCTCCAACTCGTGGTTCAAGCGACCCTGCGGGACGATGTCTTCGTCCATGCCACGTTCGGCCAGCTTCTCGATGAACTTGGCCGAACCCTCAATCGTGGCAAGCATTCGGATCCAGCGGTGTCGGAGCCATTGGGTGTCAGCATCCGACCCCCTCCGTGGGTCAAGGGCAGGCTGGCGGCCGGTCACCATCCAAGCGAGGTTTTCACCGGCGGCGCGCCCGCGTGGTTCGAGGCCGCGGATTGTCTCCGAAGTCATGTCGAGGTTGAGGCCGCCTTCATGAGGTCCAAGCTCGATCGTGCAGATACGGTCCCGAACACCGATTTCCCCTTGCGTCGAATTGTCTGACCAGTTCCTGGCGGAGTCGAGTAGTCGTTTCATGAAGCCGGAGACGGAGGTGATCTCGTGGACCTGCAGGTCGAGTTCCACGCCGCCGTCTAAGGGTCGGTGTACCCGGCGATGTGCATCCGTCATCTCGTCTTCCCCTCGGTTGACTTCGAAGCCAGTGGTCGAGAGGTTGATGGCATACGTCGGTCGCGAGGGGAGTGCGGCGTCGAACAGGTGGACGGGAAGGTTCGAGCAGATCCCGCCGTCGGTGAGCCAAACCTTGCAGTAGTGATCTTCGCTCTCCGCGGACGCTCCGCCCGCCCGTCGATCACGTATCCGGCGGTACAACGGAAAGGCCGAAAGGATCGGGGGAATTGGATAGCTGAATCGTGCGCCGAGCAACACAGGGAGATCCCACGCTGGTGGCAGCGGGAGGAGCGCTTTGGGATCGATACCGCTGGTTTCCCCGGGCGAGTGCGCTGCACTCGGCGGAAGTTCGTCACGGTTGAGGCGATCCTTCCACCCATCCCGAGTCTTCTCTCCACACTCGATCATGTACTCGGCGACATCTCGGGGAAGTAGGGCCAAGGCATCGGCTGGGTCAAAAGCCCATGCGTCTTCATCCGCGAAGGGAAACGCCAGGCTTTCACCTTGTGACGCATTCGTTGTCATCGTGACCAATTCGATTCCGCACGTATGGAGATCGCCATAGGTCAGGGGGCGATCGGGTGGGGTCGATCCGAATGCGAGGAGTTGGATCTTGGCGTGTAGCCAGTCGGTAATTCCGACGTTGTTTGGGGTCGTTCCGTTGCACAGGCCGAAGTGATTGTCGACAAACGTGGCCTGGAACGAGCCGTACAGATTCACCAGGCTGCCAACGGCCCAAAGAAACAGGCCCATACACGCCACGATGCCAACCACGATTCCTGTGGCGAGCGAATTGGGTACGAAAACAGCGCCCAGTGCGGCGATGATCAGTAGCGAGACTCCGAGAAGGGCAGAAACAGTCTTTGGCACACCGTGGGTGATGAGACCCCAGAGAAAAAGTCTCATCGCTGTGGTCGCACGTCGGGCGCGGGTTAGCAGGGATGGCCGGTCGTGGGGAGCGCTGCTGTCCGAAGATGCCTTCTTGAGAGCCCACAGCAAGTCGAAGTAGCGACGGGTTGAGTCCTGGGGCTGTATGAGGTTCTGGAGGACCGTGGTTTTGCCCGTTGTTCCTGAGATCTCGCGGTTGATCCCATCCATGACGTCGAAGGCGGCCGGGTGGCTGCCGCTTTGGCGACCGAATTCTGCGGCCGCAGTTGCCGCGGCTGCGAGCGCTCCCGCCGATGCGCCGCCAATGCTGTAGAACCGGTGGTCCTTTGCGAGTTCGGCGATTGCGGGCGGGTAGACCACGCCGCTTGTGATCCCACCCTTCATGATGAGATCGCACTTGTAAGGAAGATCTTGTACTTCCATAACCCCCGCCTGTCATGTTGTGATGAAGTGAATTGTAGTTTCGCAGGTTCGGGCACTGGGGGACGTGCTTGTGTCCACGTGCGGGAGGAGCTGAAGTCGTCTATCCTTCGTGATATATCAGCCGTGTATCACGAGTTCCCTAGTGTGCGTATCCACGCACACGAGGAAATCGATCGGCAGTATCGAGGAGAGAAATGCGCATTCTTTGTTTGGTGAAACGAGTGCCCGCCCCGGGCGCCCGAATCAATATCACCGAAGACGAACAGTACGTCGACGATAAGAACCTCGGGCACGCGATCTCGCCTCACGAGGAGTGTGGCGTCGAAGCAGCCGTACAGCTCAATGAGAAACACGGCGGCGAGACGGTCGTGTTGTCGTTGGGTGGGGCTGAGTCCGAAGAGCAGCTGCGAGCCGCAGTATCGGTGGGCATCAACAAGATGGTGCTGGTACCGACCGATGGTTCTCCAATGGACCCACAGCAAACGGCCGCGGCGCTAACCACAGCGATCGAAGAGCTCGAGGCCGCCGACGGTGCGTTCGATCTCATCATCTTTGGAAACGAGTCGGCTGACTCCGGTGGCTTCCAGGTAGGCGTTCGCATCGCTCATGCGCTGGGACGTCCGATGGTCAACGGCATCAAGGGGCTCGATGTCGATGAGGCTTCCGATGGTCACATCATTGCGCGGCGAGAAGTCGACGCTGGCTTTGAGGTGTATGAACTTCCGTTGCCTGCGTGCGTTGGCGTCAAGGAAGGCATCAACCTTCCTCGCTACCCGACGATGAAGGGGCGCTTGTCCTCAAAGAAGGCCGAGTTGAGCACGGTGGAGGCCAGTGCCGAGCCGGGCGGTCAACGCCAGGTGAAGTTGAAATCGCCACCCGAACAGGTGAGCGAGACGGTGGTGCTCGGCAACGGCGCAGAAGCGGCTCCGGCCATCGTCGACATTCTCGAAGAACTGGGGGTCATGTAATGAGTGCTGTCCTTGTTGTTGCAGAACACGACCGTGGCCACGTGGCCGAATCAACCCTTGAGGCGTTGACCTCTGCCCGAGCCATCGCCGGTGGTCTCGGCGTTGACGTGCACGCTGCTGTCATGGGCGAGGGGGCCGACCTCACATTCGCCAAGCTTGGCGAATTCGGTGCGGCTGTCGTTCATCACCTCACCAGCCCGAACTTGGGCGACTACAACCCCGAAGCCTGGGGCCAGGCCCTCGCCGGCGCGGTGGCAACAGCCGGCCCAGCTGTGGTGATGGCCAGCGGCACCGACCGCGGCAACGAGCTCATGGCACAACTCGCCGCACGTGCCGATCTTCCCTTTGTTGCCAACTGTGTCGATGTCGCACCCGATGTCACCTCGATGACCCGCAGCCAGTGGGGAGGCGCGCTCCATGAGGAGTCGACGCTGTCCGCCGATACCAAGTTGATCTCGATGGCGCCGCACACCGTCGAGGCAGCACCGGCACAAGCCGCCGGTTCGGTAAGTGAGATGGCTGTCGATATCGACGATTCGCTCGTGCGGTCGGTGATCAAGGACCGCGTGGTTCTCAACGAGGGCATCACCTTGTCGACCGCTCCCGTCGTGGTGAGCGGAGGTCGAGCAGTCGGTTCCGAAGAAGCGTTCGCGCCACTCGATGAGCTGGCGAGCGAGCTCGGTGGCAAGGTGGGATGCAGTCGTGCGGTCACCAACAACGGCTGGCGTCCCCACGCTGACCAGGTCGGCCAAACCGGCACCCGTATCGCGCCGACCATTTACATCGCCAGCGGTATCTCCGGCGCCACCCAGCACTGGGTCGGGGCCATGGGATCAAAGAACATCCTGGCCATCAACACCGACCCCGAAGCCAACATGGTCACCAA
>CAYTUB010000039.1:0-27841 GCA_964441145.1 uncultured Acidimicrobiales bacterium | reverse complement strand
GCATGAACGACCTCATCCCGACGGCACGAGTAGCGGGCAATCTGCTCTACCGCGGCGTTGACCTCTATGACGAGCGCGTCGACCCCGTCGAGGTGCGTCGTCGAATCGGGATGGTTTTCCAGAAGCCGAACCCGTTCCCCAAAAGCATTTACGACAACGTCGCCTATGGGCCTCGCGTGTCCGGTCAGAAGAAGGGCTTGGACGACATCGTCGAGAGCAGCCTCCGCAAGGCCGCCCTGTGGGACGAAGTGAAAGACCGCTTGAACGAGTCCGCCATTGGCATGTCCGGTGGTCAGCAACAGCGCTTGAGCATCGCCCGCGCGATTGCAAACGAGCCCGAGGTGTTGTTGATGGATGAGCCTTGTTCGGCACTCGACCCGATCGCAACCAGTCGCATCGAAGAACTGATGGCCGAGATCAAAGACGAGTACACGATCCTCATCGTCACGCACAACATGCAACAGGCCGCACGCGTTTCTGATCGTACGGCGTTCTTCAGCGTTGAGGTCGACGACACGAACGATCGCCGTACCGGTCTCTTGGTCGAGTACACCAACACCGAGAAGCTGTTCTCCAACCCCGACGACGACCGCACCGAGAACTACATCACCGGCCGTTTCGGATAGCGGCGAGATAGCAGGTTGGCCATGAGCGATCTACGAATGAACTATCACGAGGAACTCGAAGCGGTTCGTAACACCATCGTGACCCTGGCAGCGCATGTCACCGAGGCCATACCTCGCGCGACCGACGCGCTGATTAACAACAACCTCGAACTCGCCCAGGAAGTCATCAGCCACGATGACGAGCTCGACCTATTGAGCCTGCAAATCGAAGAGCGTTGCTACGCCCTGATCGCCTTGCAACAGCCGATGGCAAGCGACATGCGTGCCATCGTCACCGCCATGAAGATCAACGGCGAATATGAGCGCTCCGGTGACCTGGCCGTCAACATTTCCAAGGGTCTGCGACGGTCCTATGGGATGACACTCAGCCCAACACTGCGCGGACTCATCACGTCGATGAGTGAAGAAGCGGTGCGCCTTACCCGGTTGTCGGTGGACGCCTATGCCGAGCAGCACGTTGGTCTGGCTGCGGCGCTGCCAGATATCGACGACCGTCTCGATGATCTGCAGGCTGACTTCATTCAAGAGATCTTCCAGTCGCACAATAACGGCGAACTGCAGCTTCAAGAGACGGTGCAGCTCGCGTTGATCGCTCGTTTCTACGAGCGCATCGGCGACCATGCCGTCAACATCGGCGAGCGCGTGATGTACATGGTGACCGGTGAGTCTCCCGAGTCAGCTGGCGCTTCTCGAGCACGCGCTGCGGCCGAAGCGAAGAACCCCGGTGGCGAGAACGAGTAACCGATGATCTGGCTCGTCATCATCGTCATTGCTTTGGTGATCGTCCTAACGGTGGTCGTAACGTTCAATGCCAGGCGCGAGAGGGCGATCTTGGACCGCTTGCATGTCGCGCTTCGCACTGCAGGTGATGACGGCGTCGCCCCACGGACGGTCGACGCGGCCCTCGATCGATTCGAGAACGTATTGCACAGCGACGAGACCGGCCTCGACGCCCGCCGTGCATACTCGGCGTTCCAACACATGGCGACGGGCGCAGTTATTGTCGACGTCGATGGAGCTGAAGTGGCGCGTAACCGCGCTGCCGAGCCGTACGCATCTGGCCGACACGGCGATGCACTCGTCGAGAGCGTGATCAAGGCTCGATTACAAGACGCCATGGAGGGCGAGAGCACCGATGAAGAACTTCGCCTTCACGGCCCGCCCGAACGACATCTCGTAGTCGTCGGAAGTCCACTGGTTGAACAAGGCGAATTGATCGGCGCCGTGGTGCTGGTCGATGACGTGAGCGAACAGAAGCGCCTCGATGCGGTGAGGCGTGACTTCGTTGCCAATGTCAGCCACGAGCTACGGACCCCGGTCGGCGCACTGAGCCTCCTCGCGGAAACCTTGGAAGGCGAAGAAGACCCCGAAGTAGTGGCGAACTTCTTGAACCGGATCCAAGACGAGAGCGGTCGACTATCCCGATTGATCGATGACCTGTTGGACCTCAGCAAGATCGAAGAGGGCCTCGATGACCGCATCGAAGATGTCGATATTGCGGTGCTTATCCGAGAAGCCGTAGGCGCTGTTCGCGCTGCAGCCGACCACAAACACCTCACGCTCCATCTCGAGCTGGCAGAGGTGCCTCCAATCATGGGCGACCCTGGACAGCTCCTTTCGGCCGTGACCAATCTGATGAGCAACGCGGTCAAGTACACCCCCGACGGCGGCGACATAACCGCCCGGCTCGCCAGCCACGGCAGCGAGATCGCCATCGCTATCGTCGATAGCGGTATAGGTATCCCTCGCAAGGATCTCAACCGGGTGTTCGAACGGTTCTACCGGGTCGATCGAGGACGACAGTCGGCCACCGGTGGCACGGGCCTCGGATTGTCGATCGTGCGTCATGTCGCCGTAAACCATGGGGGCCGGGTCGAACTGATCTCCGAAGAAGGAATCGGATCGACCTTCTCCATCATCCTCCCAACCACCGGCCCGACCTATAAGTCGGGTGGTGGCGATGAGGGCTACTTGGGAACCGACGAAACCGATCGGGCGCCAGCAAGTGAGTGATATCTCCGTGCTGGTCGTCGAAGACGAACCGAGCTTCGCCGAAGCCCTGACCCTGGGCCTCGGGCGCGAAGGCTTCGCCGTAACGGTCGCCTCGGATGGGGCCGACGCGTTGCGTCGATTCGAAGAGATGCAGCCCGACCTGGTCCTGCTCGATGTGATGCTGCCCACGATGTCGGGCATCGACGTGTGTCGGGCGATTCGGGCCACATCTAAGGTCCCGATCATCATGGTGAGCGCCAAGGGTGAGGAGCTCGACACCGTCGTGGGGCTCGAAGTTGGCGCCGATGACTACGTCACCAAGCCCTACCGTTTGCGTGAGCTCGTCGCTCGCATGAGGGCCGTGCTGCGCCGAGCCGAGGACGCCACCGAGACCTCAGCGCCCGACACGACTAGCGCTGCAGCTGTGGACCCGATCGAAGTTGGCGATATCCGGGTCGACGAAGACCGACACGAAGTGTGGGTCCGGGGCGAACAAGAGTCGCTGCCGCTCAAAGAGTTCGACTTGCTGTTGATCTTGATGGAGAACGCTGGCCGCGTGCTCACCCGCGACGTCCTGATCGACCGTGTGTGGGGAAGTGACTACGTGGGCGACACCAAAACCCTCGATGTTCACATCAAACGACTTCGTTCCCGGATCGAGTCTGATCCCAAGAACCCCACCCGCATCGTCACGATCCGTGGCCTGGGCTACAAGTTCGAAGACGCCCAGCCCTGACAGGCCGGTTCGCCCTTACGTTCACTTTCGGTGTCGAACAGCATGTCGTTTCACTTGCGCTGAATCACCGCTCTCAGCAATCACCGAGATTTGTCCCCCGAAAGTGACCGTATAGGTATCAAACGGGGGACAGATCTTGGAGGGCCGGGCGGCGCTAGCCGATTTGGTCGGTGTCGACGAGGCGGAAGAGCAATACCAGCGCGGGAACGACGATCACGGTGGCGAGCGCTGCGGCGATGAGCAGGGCCATGAGCGTGGCTGGATGTCCAGCGCCATCGGCGATGGTGATGTTGTCGACCAGGAGCCACGGGTACTGGGCGAAGCCCCACCCGAGCACGACGGCTGCGACCGCCACTACAGCAGCGAACCGGGCCCGTCGGGTATAGCCCTGGGCGATCATCACCATCGTGAACGATCCGGCGATGGCCGCAACGAGGATCTCTGGTGCACCTCGGCCCGTCAAGCCGTCGAAGAGGGTCGGCGCGTCGGTGGCGATGATGGCCACTCCAATGAGCGAAACAGCGCCCGTGAGCGAGCCCGAAATCAGGCTCTTGAGCCGGAGACTTTCGGTGAGTTCGCTGTCGCCGGTGCGTTCGGCTTCCTCGGTGAGAAACACCGCTGCCAGAAACGAACACGTTCCCGTGGCCAAGATCCCGCCCAGGATTGAAGTGGGGGAGAGCCAGATGACCTCGTCCTCGATGCCGGCGCCGACTCGGCCCGAGGCAATCGCTCCGGCGATTGTTCCGAGGAAGAACGGCGTTACGAGCGACGACCCGGCAAAGACGATGCCTGCGAGTCGGGCCGCCTGCAATGACGGCGCGAACTTGCGGAACGCAAAGCCCGAGCCGCGCAAGACAATGCCGAGACCTACGAGCCAGAACGGGATGGCGAGCTCGCGCATGATCGTGGCGAACGGCCGAGGGAAGCCCGACCACAACAGCACGAACACAAAGATGAGCCACACGTGGTTTGCTTCCCAGACCGGCCCGAGCGCTTTGTCGATCAGGCGACGCATCGGCGCGCCCTTTCTCGCACCGCCAGCGAGCAGGTCCCACAAACCTGTTCCAAAGTCGGCTCCAGCGAAGACCGCGTAGAGGGTGACCGCGGCAAACAACACCGCAGCTACAGCGTCTGCCACCTATGCCACCAGCTCTTGGATACGTGCCGGACCATAGGGCGACTCGAGGTCGGTCTCGCCGGCCGCCCAGCGCTTCGACATCGAACGCAGCACGCTAAACCCAGCCGAGAACATGCCTACGTAGATGATCGTCAAGCCAATGAGTGTGAACCACACCCAGTTGCCATCGGTGACGGCGTCCTCGGTCCGCAAAATGTTGTGCACCACCCATGGTTGGCGGCCGACCTCGGTGGTGATCCACCCGGTCTCCATGGCCACGATCGCTCCGACGCCGGTGAGGGTGAACGCTCGCAGCATCCACTTGTTGTCGAGGAAGGATTCACGATTTCTGAACCACCGGAATCCGGCGTAGGTGACGAGCAGGGCCAGCCCGGTGCCGATGCCCACCATGATCTGGAACGAGTACCGAACGATGTTTACCGGTGGCTGATCTTGCTCAGGAACGTCGTTCAGACCGATGATCTCTGCATCGAAGCTGTTCTGGGCCAGGAATGATGCGAGCCCCGGAATCGGCACCTCGACACCGGCGACGATCTCCTCGCCATCGAAGAAGCCACCGAACACCGTCGGCACTTCAGCCTCGGTCTCGGCGAGGCCTTCGATCGCCGCCAACTTGATCGGCTGGCGATCGGCGATTGCCTGACCGGCGAAGTGGCCAACGATGGGCTGGATTGGGGTGGCGATCGCCGCGAATGCGAGCGGCACCAAAATGCCGAGGCGATGCAGGCGATCGCGCTTGCCGCGTAGCCAGCCAACCGAATACACCGACAGCATCGTGAAGGCCGTAACCATGTAGGCGGCCAGGAGCATGTGGAGATACTGCAATAAGACGGCTTGGTTGAAGATCGCTGCCCATGGGTTGATGTTGACGACTTGGCCACCCACAATGTCGAACCCGGTTGGCGCATTCATCCACGAGTTCACCGACATAACAAAGAACGTGCCGCTCATTCCGGAGATGATCATGGGCAACAGCAAGAGCTGATGGGTCTTGGATGGCAACTTTCCCCAGCCGTAGACATAGATGCCCAAGAAGATGGCCTCGACAAAGAACGAGATTCCTTCGAGGGTGAATGCGAGGCCGACGACGTCACCGAATTGCTCCATGAGTCCCGGCCAAAGCAGGCCCATCTCAAAGGCCAGGATCGTCCCCGAGACGGCACCGATCGCAAACAATACGCCCGAGACTTTCGACCAACGCTTGGCGAGCTCGAGAGCGTCGGCGTCGCCGTTTACTCCCTTGCGGTGTAGCACGAACAACATCGCAGGCATCGCCACGCCAAAACAGGCGAGGATGATGTGTGCCCCGAGCGAGATCGCCATCTGATTGCGAGCAGGTAAGAGCGCGTCGCTCGCAAGTAGCGGTCCAATTCCTTCGGTCAGTTGGGTAAACACCAAACCTCTCCTCAATGAACCCTCGTTGCTTCACCGTCCACGCTAGCCGCAAACAGGCATCCGGATTTAGAGGCGTCGGTCACCGCACCAAAATTTCTCCATGTTGCTGGCCCCGCTAGCTGTCAGCGTCGCACCTGTTATCTATGATCTAGTAATGACCGAGTCGGATGGATGGGAACCGCTGCGCGATGTGCGCCGCTCCTCTACCGATGCTCCGCGTCCCGAACAGCCTCCCCAAGGCATCGGTAACGGTCTGATCGTCACGCCCTTCACGCGGCTTGCTCGGGTACACGCATTGTCGGTGATCGGCGATGGCTGTATCGCCGTAGCTCTCGCCGGATCGATCTTCTTCTCCATCGACCCCGCCGACGCACGTTGGCGAGTGGCCCTTTACCTGGTCCTCACCATCGCACCATTCGCTATTGTCACGCCGCTGCTCGGCCCAGCCATCGACCGTGCCCGCGGCGGACGTCGCGGCATGATCATCGGTTCGCTCATCGCTCGTGTGGTCATCGCCTTCTTCATGGCCCGTCACATCGACAGCCTGCTGTTGTTCCCCGAGGCATTCGCGATGCTCGTTCTGCAAAAGGCATATGGGGTCTCTCGCACGGCGCTTGTCCCGGCCGTAGTTC
Source organism: uncultured Acidimicrobiales bacterium (assembly GCA_964441145.1). GTDB lineage: Bacteria > Actinomycetota > Acidimicrobiia > Acidimicrobiales > SHLQ01 > SHLQ01. The sequence continues at coordinate 21,322 of CAYTUB010000039.1, read as the reverse complement.
CGCGTGAGGAAGAACTCATCGAAGCGAACTCGAAGCTCGCGCTCATCAGCTCGATCGGCGCGGTCGTGGGCGGCACCTTTGGCGTCATCCTCATCGCGATCTTCGGAAACGCGGCATCGACGATCCTCGCGATGTTTGTGTTTTCGTTGGGTGCTGTCGCTGCGCTCGCACTCCCTCAGGTTCAGGTTGCCGCGGACCCCGTAGACGACACCGAGCGTCTCGAAGTGCGCGGTGCCAATATCTTGCTTGGCGCAACCGCAATCGCGGTCATGCGCGGCATTGTCGGCTTCACCACCTTCCTTTTGGCATTCCATTTGCGGGCAGGCGACGACGGGATCGATCTCAGCGAGGTCGGTTCGGCCATGGGTGCGGCCGCGGCCATCGTGCAGGGGGCCGATGTCGTCGATGTGATCGGCACCGAAGGTCCGCCGCAGTGGCACCTTGGAGTGGCCGGTCTCGCAGCCGGAGCAGGAGCGTTTCTTGGCGCACGCTATGCGCCGGTCGTGCGCGATCGAACGAGCGAAGAGCGCATCGTGTTTGGTGCACTGGTCGCCATTGCGATTGCGGCGTCTCTTGGCGCTTGGGGTGGTGGCATCACGGGCACGGCTCTGCTGGCGTTTGGCGTGGCGATATCGGCGGCCACGGCCAAGCTCGGCTTTGACGCACTCGTGCAGCGCGATGCTCCCCGAACAAACTATGGCCGACAGTTCGCGAAGTTCGAGGGCCGTTTCCAGCTGTTCTGGGCTCTTGGTGCCTTCCTTGCGGTCATCAGTCGGATCCCCATCGGGTTCGGTGCACTGCTCGTCGCGCTCGCCGCGATATTCGCAGCCGTGAGTTACGAGCTCGGTCGTCGCACCGACCGCGTCCAACAGTCGTCGCGTCTTGCCGAGGTGATCCGTAGCCGTATGCCTAACGAGGCGGTGGAGAAGATCGGGTCCCACAAGGCCGTGCAACGTTTCAAGCCGTTGGCATCGCGTATGGCCACGCTGAAAAGCGCCCCAAAGGTCGACGCCGCGGCCACAGCGCAGCTGGATAACGCAGCGCAGCTGGATAGCACCGAAGTGCTCGACCCCACGCTGGTTCACCACGGCATCGACGAAACGGTCGCCGACAAGTCACCAGAAGTGCAAACCGGTCGAGCAGACGACGCCGACCTCGCCGTCGCAACCCCCATCGATCGCGTCGACTGGTCAACTCCGGTTGGCCCGCAGGTCTCCGGCGACGGCGTGTGGGTCAACCCCAAGGACCCGCCCGGCACACTCGGCGACGACGGCCAATACCGTCTCTGGGATTAGCTGCTTTCCCGGGCCGATGTTGTGAGCCTCTGGGGCCGAGGGGCGGCTTACTCTTCTTCGGGGTTTTCTAGGAAGTCGTCGAGGGCGGCGAGTTCGGCGGGGTCGATTTCTACTTCGAAGTCGATCTCCATGCGTGAGAGCCACAGGCCTGGCGCCGCGATCTCGTTGGCCGTGGGCAGTGACTCGGGGTCCTGCCACAGACGGGCGAGGCCGTCACTGCCAGCACGCTCGGCAACGCCATCGACGAAGGCTCGTCCGCGGTCGTATAGATCCTGGTCGAGCTCCAGGCCGAGGAGGCGCTCGACGAACCGGTCGGATTCCGACGCGGTTACTCGGCGGCGGCGAATCGCTTCGGTGATTTGTGAGTAGTTCGGGATCAGCGAGGTGCCGATGCGATCCATGATGTGATCGACATAGCCCACAATGGGGGCCATCAGCGTGGCGATCTCTGGGAGGATCGCGAGTTGTTGTTCGGAGCGCATCGCGAGAAGCATTTCGCTCGGATCACCGAACATCTCTTGGATCTGTCGCTGGATCGCACCGAAGTCACCTGAAGTCGTATCGATCTCGCCGAAGGACTCAGCGATCGCGGAGGGGTCGTTGTTGAAGGCACTCGTGTACTGGCCAATCAGCGACGTGACCCGTTCGGTCACGTGGGGGAGCGACATCACCGCGTGATGGGTGACCTCGCTCAACGCGATCCAGAGCTTCAATGAATCGCTATCGAGGCTCCACTCCTCGCCAAGTTCGCCAAGGTTGGACGCCACCACGAGGATCTCGTCGGAACCAGTGCGTGGCAGGGGAAGGTCGTAGGTGCCCAGGGCGCGAGCCCCGAGGTGGCCGACCATCGAGCCCGACGTCATGTTGATCATCATTGGGCGCATGCTGCCCATGAGTTGTTGAAACATCGCCATCTGCGGGTCGCTCTCGGCGCCCATGCCGAGGTCTGGAGGCGACATCGACTCGGCCAACTTCTCAAGAAGTGGCTTGTAGGCCTGCATCGATCGACGAACCCAATCGGCTTTGGTGACCGCGGAGATGGTCAGCGGACCCGAACTCGACGTACGTAGCCCCGTCGCTTCACCAACCTGGAGCTCTGCGACGCGCACCAACTGTTCCAACGCAATACGTTCGACGGGGTCGACATTGCTCTCTGGCTTGCCTCCGGTGGCGACAGAGATCGCTACCTGGGTTGCTTGGTCGATGCCGCTTCCAGCACCACCCATGCCGCCAAAGAGCTGCATAAAGTTGCCCAGCATCTCCTGAGGGTTGGAACCGCCTTGCCCAAAGAGGGCACTGAAGTCGAAGCCTTCGGGGACTTCATCGTCGTCGAATGGACCGGGATCATTCACACCGTGCATGGTAGAGGCATGCAACAACCACCGGGCTCGCGCCATTCCGACAACTTGGACAGCTCTGTCATGAGAGTTGTCGTCACCGGGGCGAGTGGAGCGGTCGGACGCCACGTCGCTGACCGCCTGAAAGGTCGAGACAACATCGAGGTGATCGCCCTCGACCGGGTGTCCTCCGACGGGGTGCAACAGTTTGAACTCTCCACCGACGATCTCACCGACTACCTGCGACCAGGGGACTCGATCGTGCACCTCGCGGCCACCCCAGCGGGATTCGCAGGTGACGGCGGGGCGGCCAAAGCTGACCGACAACTCGCCGAGCGGATGATCGAAGCAGCTACGACGTCACAAGTTGGCCACCTGCTCCTCGCATCTTCGTCGATGGTCTACGGAGCGTGGCCGGACAACCCTGTGCCGTTGACCGAATCCGCAGTGGTTCGCCCAAACCCGGAATTTCGTTTCGGCGTCGTCCGCGGCGAGATCGAAGCATTGGGTGAAGCTTGGGCGAATGACACCGGCGGTGCGCTCACGATCGTCCGCCCCGCCACAACGTTGGCCAGAGGACGCGAGAACGGGTTGGCACTCCTCCTACGAAATTCTGCAGCACTACGAAATCGCGAAGGCGATGCTCCGGCACAGTTCCTTCACGCTGAAGACTTTGCTTCGGCGGTCGAGTTGCTCGTCGCTGGCCGTCACGCCGGTGTGTACAACGTTGCGCCCGATGGGTGGCTGCGGGTAGCTGAGGTGAACGCGTTGCGCGGGATACCCGAGACCCCCGTGCGCGTGCCCGGGGCCGTCATCACTGCGGTCTCCGACGCTCGAAGACGTCTCGGTGCGGGTACCCACCCGGGGCTTACGCCATACCTCCAGCACTCGTGGGTTGTCGCAAATGACAAACTCAAAGCGCTTGGTTGGCGACCAGAGTTCAGTAACGAAGAGGCATATGTTGCCGGATATCAGCCGAGTCGATTCGACGGAGTCAGCGCCAAACGCCGTCAGGAGCTCGCACTCGGTGCGGCTGGAGCTGCCATCGCCGCAGGCGCCGTCGGGGCTGTAGGTGCGATCTCGTGGGCCGTGAGAAGGATGCGGTGACCGAGGGCAGCGCTAGGAAGTTCGAGCGCCGACCGTCACGGTCGTGGTGAAGGTCTCACCGCTGAGATCCAGCTCGCCGGTGCCGCTCTGAGGTGGAACGTCAACTCGCGAATAGTGAATATCGACCGAGTCTCCGGGAGTGAGGGTGCCCAGGTGCAGCTGTAGATCGAGCGGATCGAGGATGTTTGCGTCGTCGATGCCGATGATGATGTCGCCTGCGAGCAGTCCGCCGCGAGCAGCCGGCGTTTCGTCCCATACCCGCGACATCAACACGCCGCCCAAGAGTTCGCGTTCGGTCATGATGCCTTCGCTGAGATCGTCCATCTCGACGCCGAGCCATGCACGATGCGAGACAGTGCCGGTATCGATGAGTTCCTGGGCGACCTTTCGGGCGGTGCTCACCGGGATGGCGTAGTGACTCCCATTGCGGGCTTCGACGGTCATTGCGACGATTCCGCCGTTCTCCTCGAGTACCGCTGCGCCTGACCACGGGTCGGCGAGGTCGGCCGACAATCTGAACAGCCCGGACAGCAAAGACGTACCGGGGAGTGGGGCGACTTGGTCGTTGCCGAGAACATCAACGGCGAGTGCCCGAGGGCCACTGTCCGCGGACGATTGTGCGAGCGCTACCAGACGGTCCCGCGCTGCTACTTCGCCATCATCGGCAAACGTTGGCGGGTCGAGATTTGTGGCGTTGATCTTCAGTACTGCAACACCCGACACCGAATCGGTTCCTAGGATTTGCGCTGGAGTGGTCGGGCTGCCGTCGCTGAGCAGCACACCAATGTTCTCGGCTCCATCGAGCGCATGAGCCGAGGTGATGAGATAGCCGTTTGTTCCCAATCGGATCGCTTGGGCTTCCTCGTGGCGTGGGGTGCCATCGAGTCGCAGACCCACCACAGAGTGACGGTTGAGTTGAGCGACGTCGTCTGCCCAGGCATCGAAGCTGAGAGGGCCGATGTCGGTCACCTCTGGGGCAGCGATTTCAACCGTGGTGCTTTCTTCAATAGGCGCTTGGGCCGAATCTTGGAGAATCCAGGCCAGTCCGACCAGGGCACCACCAGCGATAAACGACATCACTAGCGACGGCCAGTTGCGGCCCATCGTCTGACGGGCAGCGAGATTCGCTTCAGCCTGAGCAGCACCGCGCTCGGCAGGATGACGCCAAAGTCGATCCTGCGCCTCAGGCGGTTGTTCCCCTATGGGGTCGGTGTTTTCTGTGCCCTCCACATGTGCAACTGTACCGAAATAAGACCCGTTGCTGGACGCGGGGGAACCCTCGAATTCGATCCTGGTGAGAAAGGGCGTACCATTGGCTCCCGTGGAGGAGTCGATGAAGGGTCCAGAGTCTGATACCTGGCTCGCGATAACCCAGACCGAACCGCCGATCGATGCGGCGTACCGCTGGACGGTCCAGCCCGACTGTGGCGCCGTCGTGCTCTTTAGCGGTACGGCGCGCGATCATTCGCGTGGACGCCCCGATGTCAGCCAGCTCGCATACGAGGCATACGAGGAACATTTGATCGAACGCTTCGAAGGATTGGTGGCCGAAATCCGTGCGCAGTGGCCTGATGTTCGTAGGGTGTGCATTATGCATCGGGTAGGAGAAGTCCCCATTGGGGAGTCAACGGTTGTTGTCGTTGCTGGATCTCCGCATCGCGATGTGGCCTTTGAGGCTGCCCGCTACGGCATTGACCGCCTGAAGGCAACCGCCCCGATTTGGAAGCGCGAAGTCTGGGCTGAAGGCGAAAGCTGGGGCCTCGACGCTCGCGAAATTGACGATGTTGGGCTCCCTGCTCCCGAGGTGCCCAGTGAGTGAAGCCGTCCTATTCCTTTTGGGTGCTGTAGCGCTATCCGCTCTCGGCGGCCTGATCGTGTGGGTTCTCAGCCGACCCCGCCAGGAGAAGTTTGGAAACACGATCGATTCGTTCAGCAAAGATCTCAATGCGTTGGCCCCCTCAGGGTCAGCGAAGAGGCGCCGCAAACGATCCGCACCCGCCGCGCCAGCGCCAACAGATGCGAAGAGGCCGCACTCGGGACCCAAGTCGGGCCCTCCTCGTCGCAACGGTGCCGTCGTGCAAACACACCCGCGGCCTCGTCCCGGCCCTCAGTCTCGTCAGAAGCAGCAGTAGACGATGGCACGAGACCTAGCAATCGACCTCGGCACGGCCAACACGCTCGTTTTCGCGCGCGGTGAAGGCATTGTGTTGAACGAGCCATCGGTGATTGCCCTGAACTCGCAAAGCAACGAGGTCTTGGCGATCGGCTCAGACGCGTGGCAGATGATCGGCCGTACCCCGAGTCACATCGTGGCAGTACGCCCGCTCCGCAAAGGAGCGATCACCGACTTCGACGTCACACAGCGCATGATTCGCCTCGTGCTGGAACGGGTCGGCGTCAGCCGATTCAACCGGCCTCGCGTGGTCATCTGCGTGCCATCGGCGATCACCGCCGTCGAGCGCCGAGCCGTCACCGAGGCAGCGCGCCGTGCCGGCGCCAGCGACGCCCAACTCATCGAGCAGCCGGTCGCAGCAGCGATCGGTGCCAACCTGCCAATCAACGAGCCGCTCGGCAACATGGTCGTCGATGTCGGCGGTGGCACATCGGAGTCAGCGATTCTTTCGCTCGGTGGCGTGGTGGCGCTCGAAGCAATTCGAGTCGGCTCCTTCGACATCGACGCAGCGATTCAGGCATGGGTTCGTCGCGAGTACGGCATCGCTATTGGCGAACGCACCGCCGAGGACATCAAACTGACCATCGGTTCGGCCGCCCCAACCCCAAACGAAGTTCGAGCAGAAGTTCGAGGCCGAGAGCTGATGAGCGGGTTGCCACGCACGATCGTGCTCTCGCCTGAGGAGATTCGTACAGCGATCGACGAACCGGTGTGCGCCATCGTCGACTCGGTGCTGTCGTGCATCTCTCAAGCTCCACCAGAACTCTCACAAGACTTGATCACCCAGGGCATTCACCTCGTTGGTGGAGGCGGCATGCTGCGCGGGCTCGACGTTCGCCTCGCAGAGGAAACCAAAGTGGCGGTCAACATCGTCGACACGCCGCTCGAGTGCGTCGTGCACGGTGCCGGCCGATGCATCGAGTCCTTCGAGGCGCTCAAGGTCATGTTCCTCGGAGACCAACGCAGGTGACCTCGGGCCGCTGCCTGTGCGGCAGGGTTGGCTTTGAAGCTGAGGGCAAGCTGCGTCCAGTACTGCACTGTCACTGCGAAAATTGTCGCCGAGCCACCGGCAATTTCGTGGCGGCAACCGGCTGCGCAACCGACGATCTCACGATCGACGATCCCGATGGATTGCTGCGTTGGCATGAGCTCGAACACTGTCGCTACGGCTTTTGTTCTGGCTGCGGCTCACACATGCTGTGGCAAGGAAACGACCATCGCGACCGCACGAGTATCCAAGTAGGGGTCCTCGACGACGCAAGCGACCTCGCCCTCGCTGGTGTCTGGTTCGCCAACGAGGCACAACCGCATCACCCTCTCGACATGGAAGTTCCCCACCACGACGCCAACGGTGACCAGGCGGTCTAAGCCAGCTCCTCGGGCCGAAGGGGCCGCGCGAAGGAGATCTCGTGTCCGTTGGGATCGTTGACGTGAAAGTACCGCTCGCCCCAGGGTGCGTTGGTCGGGGATGCGTGAGGTTCGCAGCCCTCGGGTAGTCGACCACTGGCGACTGCGTCCGAGAGCATGGCGTGGACATGGTCGGGGTCTTCGACGTGCAGAATGACTCGGCCCCAAAAGGTGATCGGCGTGGGGTGGACGAACAGGTTCACGAAGTTCGTTCCCCATCGCAGCGACGTGAAGTCGGATTCGGGGCCGCCATAGATGACCGGCAATTCCAGCGCATCGGCGTAAAAGCCGAGCGACGGTCCCATTTTTGAAACTGCGAGGGTGATGGCATTTATCTCCATGGGCGTAGTATTTCACCATGTCCTTCCCCGAGCGTCGCCTGCGTCGTTTACGGCGCACAGAGGCCCTTCGTCATCTCGTTGCAGAAACAACACTTTCCCCGGCGGACTTGATTGCGCCGCTGTTCGTCCGTGAAGGCATCGATGAACCGCAGCCGATTTCGTCGTTGCCGGGCGTCGTCCAACACACTCTGGAATCGGTACTCGACGAGATCGAAGAGCTTCGCCACCTGGGGGTTGGAGCGGTCATCCTCTTTGGGGTGCCAGCAACCAAGGATGCCGAGGGGTCGGGCGCCTGGGACTCCTCGGGCATCGTGCAGGTCACACTGCGACAAGCCCGCGAGCGGTTCGGCGACACGGTCGTGCTCATTGCCGACCTCTGCGTCGATGAGTACACCAGCCACGGTCACTGCGGCATCCTCGATGGCGCCGGTTCGGTCGACAACGACAAGACCCTTGAGCTGTACCGAAAGATTGCTGTCGCCCAAGCCGACGCCGGGGCAGACATCGTTGCGCCGTCGGGCATGATGGACGGCCAGGTCGCTGCCATCCGAGCGGCACTCGATGACGCTGGCCACACCGACATTCCAATCCTGGCCTACGCGGCAAAGTACGCATCAGCCTTCTATGGACCGTTTCGCGACGCGGTCGATGTCACCATCGCTGATGGGGGAGACCGCAAGGGCTATCAGCAAGACCCCCGCAATGGCCGCGAGGCGATCGAAGAGATCCAGGCCGACCTTGCTGAGGGCGCCGACATGATCATGGTCAAACCGGCCATGGCGTACCTGGACATCATCTTGCGAGCTCGCCTCGAGACGAACGTGCCAATCGCCGCCTACCACGTGTCTGGCGAATACGCGATGCTCAAGGCCGCTGAGGCCAACGGGTGGATCGATGGTCCCGCTGCTGCTCTCGAATCGCTGATCTCGATCAAGCGAGCGGGCGCCGACCTCATCTTGACCTACTTTGCTCGCAGCGTCGCCGAGGCGCTCGGTGGCATTCGTCCGGCCTTGCCGGCACCACCGCGCGCCATCGATGCGCCGCAGCCTGAACTGGAGTCCCAAATCAATGGCTGATGCCGAGAACCACACCAACGAGGCGCTGTTTGAGCGCAGCAAACTTGTGATGCCAGGTGGCGTGAACTCACCGGTGCGGTCGTTCCGTTCCGTCGGGGGGACCCCGTATTTTGTCGATCACGCAAAGGGTCCGCACATCACCGATGTGGAGGGCAAGCGCTACATCGACTTCGTCCAGAGCTACGGACCGGGAATCTTGGGTCACGCACACCCAAAGGTTGTCGAGGCCATCACCGGTGCTGTCGCAGCTGGGACAAGCTACGGTGCACCGACCGCTCGGGAAGCCGAACTCGCCGAGGCGATCTGCGAACGGGTCCCGGGTATAGAGATGCTGCGTCTGACCTCGTCTGGAACCGAAGCGGCAATGTCGGCAATCCGATTGGCTCGTGGAGCTACCGGACGCGACACCATCATCAAGTTCGCCGGCTGCTATCACGGCCACACCGATTCGCTGCTCGCTGCCGGCGGTAGCGGCGTCGCGAGCCAAGGACTGTCGGGATGTGATGGTGTCCCCGATGGAGCGGTGGCCGACACCGTCGTCGCCCCGTTCAACGTCGTCCCTGAGATCGATGAGTCCGTGGCGGTCGTCGCGGTCGAGCCGGTCGCTGCAAACATGGGTCTGGTTCCACCCTCGGAAGGTTTCCTCCAAGGTCTACGCGAAGCCTGCGATGCCGCCGGCGCAATGCTGCTCTTCGACGAGGTCATCACCGGTTTCCGCCTCGCCCGCGGTGGCGCGACCGAATGGTTCGGAGTGCAGCCTGACGTGTGGGCCTTCGGCAAGGTCATCGGCGGCGGTCTTCCCGTTGGTTGCTACGGCGCGAGCCGAGAGATCATGGGACATATTTCGCCGCTCGGAGGCGTGTACCAAGGTGGGACCCTGTCGGGTAATCCGTTGGCGACCGCAGCTGGCCTCGCAACCCTTGAACTCCTCGATGCCGATGCCTATGTGGAACTCGAACGGATCTCCACCCGCCTCGCAGATGGCATGCGAGAGGCGTTCAGCACGGCAGGCCTTCCCGCAGTCGTGCCTCAGGTCGGACCGCTCGTTGGCTTGTTCTTCGGCGATACAGCGCCGACCGACTTCGACGAGGTCAAAGCGGTCGCAGAGAACGGCGTGTACCCCACGTTCTTCCACGCATGCCTAGAGCGCGGGCTCGCCCTTGCGCCGGGAGCCTACGAGATCTTGTTCCCCGGTCTCGCCCACACCGATGACGTGATCGACGAAGCGGTGGCCATCATGGCCGAGGCCGCAGCGATAGCCGCAGCTAGCTAGAAACGTTCGCTAGCTAAAGGGCAGGGGGATAACGCCCCAGATCAAGCGCACGGCCCAGATGATGCCAGCCACAGCAAGGTTGATCGCAAGTACGTGACTGTTGTGTTTCTTCCACCAGGATTTCGCCGCCTCGGGAGCTGCGAGAACCCATGAGGTGAGCACGGTTGCTTGAGCGAATAGCAGGATCGACCATGGGTTGTAGGCCAGCGACCCACCGAGGTCGCCGCGGATGAATGCGCCGAGCGCACGGGTGCATCCACAACCCGGGCACCAGCCGCCGGTTGCGAGACGGTACGGGCACAAGACCTGTCCATCGTCGGCTCCGGCCTCGCTAAAGGCGGCAACTGCACATATCCCGGCAAGAGTTGCTGCGGGAACGGCGCGATGCTTTCGCGCAGCTTGTAGCTGCTTGGGCAGTGCGCGTAGCTGATCGAACTTGCGAACGTCTTGAGCGGCGGTCGCAGTCGTCATGATCAGCTGGTCTCTGCAGCGATTGCTTCGCGAGCTGGTGCCAAGTACTCGGCAATGATCTCGGAGGTAACGGTCTGACCGTCGAGGACATCGTGGATGCTGAGACCCTCTTCTTCGAGCATCGCATCGAGTTCACCGGTTTCGAGCAGAAGGTCCATCTGCTCGGTGAGCAGTAGTTCTTCTGCGGCGGTGTCCTCGTCGGGTTCAAGCTGCGTGCGTTCGAAGAGGGTTACGGCGAGCAGCTGCTCAACATCGAGTGACGTTGAACCGTCGATGCCATAGCCAGGCATCTGGCCTGCGACAGGACGTTCTCGAACCGAGTCCGCTGATGCGTAGTTGTTGCCGGTTCCAACAATTGCCGATCCCCGAAGGATCCACGCCATTTGATCTTCAATCGACGTGAACGTGATGTGCACCTCGCCACCTTCGAGCGCTGGGCCGATACCGCCGCCACCTTCGGCGCCGTGACAACCCGAACATCCGGACTCGACGTAGATCTCTTCACCTTCACCAAGCAAGCCCGTGAGGCCTTGCGGTACTCGTTCCAGGGTTCCGACATAGAACATTGCCCACACTGGAAGGGCCAACAGAACCGGCGCAATCCAGTACGGCATCTTCTTGCGCTCTTTGTAGGCCTCCACATAAGGAGCGACCTTCTCGGGTACTGGTTCGGCCGGGATATCGGGAACCGATGCTGATGCGGCAACAGCAGGTGCAGCGGCCGGAGCCGATGCCTGTTCGACGGCGGTAGAACTCGTCGCCGGAGCCTCGGCGGATGCGGAGTCGCCGGACTCACCAGACATGGCCGCCTTGCGCTCACGAGAGCGCTTCAGCAGATGCTCTGGGATTTCGGTCATCGAACGTCTCCTCTTTGACGTGCTTCACGCGATTAGGTGTGACATCGCCCCAGAAAGCGTACGGCCTAACCAGGCGCACGCGTTGGGTTTGTGCCACGCAATTTTTACCTTAGCCAGGCGGCTACCGCAGTTGGAAGCCGGGTTGGGGGCTCGAACGCCGCGATTGCCCGTGTTTATTGGGCGAGAAGGAAACGCAGCGACGTTTGTCACTTGGGATCCGAATGGCTGTAGTAAAATTTCGCGTGATAAACCATGCAGGTGAGTCCGGGAACTATTCCCATGACCTCTACACTTGTGATTACGTTCACGAGCGTCGGTATCCGTGCCGATAGTGAACGTACGAAACACATCAACCCGCACACGACCGACCGAGGAAGCTAAACGACATGGCCGAGTTCATCGTCTCATTGATCGTCACCGGCCTGATGGTTTCCGTCTACCACTGGTACGAGAAGCGGACTCCCGTCGACAAGCAGATGACGTGGGGTGAGGCAATGGTGGCCTCGACCTATGTTTTCGCCGTCTTCTTCTGGGTCTACGGCGTTGTCCCTCACTACTGGCTGCAATGGGCTGACGGTGGCCTCGAGTGGCGTGCGGATCGAAACTTCGAATTGCTCGGGCTGTTACGTTCGCAAGCAAACGGTGGCTGGTTCCCGTTCAACATCCCGTTCATTGTTCTCCGAGACCTCATCTCGGTCGGCATCTACATCGTGTTCCTCGGTATCAATATTTTCTACTGGAACCATTGGCAGACTCGAGCCGCTCGTGCCGTAGAGGTCGAGCAGGCAACCGAGGCACCATCAGAATTTGGACGCCCTCTCATTCGAGAAGGAGTGCGTTAGGCCGTGTCGGTTACCGATGCCAACCCCCCAATGCCAGAGTTCCGGGACGATTACGTCCTGCAGGAAGTCGACGCGGCTTGGCTATCGGCGGCGGTCAAGCCAAAGCAATTCATTCATATCGATCAGTCCGAGTGCATCATGTGCGAAGGATGTGTCGACATCTGCCCGTGGAAGTGCATCCATATGGTGTCTCCCTCGGCCATCGACGAGGCAATCGGTACGGAGCAGCCGGGTCTTGACCCAGCGGACAACGTGATCTTTACGATCGACGATGATGTGTGCACCCGGTGCGCACTCTGTGTTGATCGCTGTCCAACCGGTGTCATCATCTTGGGAAAGATCAGCGATCCTGATCCCAACGGTGATTACCACCAGCGCACCAATACCCATGGCTACGGATACGGGATGCGCCTCGGATGAACCTTTTTATGTATTACACGACGCACAAGCAGGGGAACTGACTCGTGGCGAAGGACCAGAACAAGCTGCCGGTTTCGGCACAGATCCAACAAAAGACAACGGAGTTGATCGACGCGACTCAAGGCTCTCAAGCCTGGAGTTCGATCTTTCGTCCGGGGTCGATATTCCGAAAGGGGTACAGCGATAGCCCTCGTAACCGGTCATATGTGATTATGAACTCGGTGCTCTATCACCTGCATCCCGTGAAGGTGAAGCGCCACGCAGTCAAGGTCAGTTACACCTTGTGCCTCGGCGGCATCAGCTTCTTCACGTTCATCTTGTTGACCGTGACGGGCATCTTCTTGATGTTCTTCTACCGCCCAACGGCTGCACAGGCTTGGGACGACATCTTTGCGCTTCAGAGCGCGGTCACCTTTGGTCTGCTCGTGCGCAACATGCACCGATGGTCCGCTCACCTCATGGTGTTATCGGTGTTCTTGCACATGGCCCGCGTCTTCTATCACGGTGCATACAAAGCGCCCCGCGAATTCAACTGGGTCATCGGTGTGATGCTGTTGCAATTCACCCTGCTGCTTTCTTTTACCGGATATCTGCTTCCATGGGACCAGCTCGCTTTGTGGGCTGTGACCGTGGGAACCAACATGATGGGCTTTACGCCGGTCTTTGGTGAACAGGTCCGATTCGTTCTACTCGGCGGTGTCGAAATTGGTACCGATACGTTGCTGCGCTGGTATGTGCTGCATGTGTTGTTCTTACCGTTCGTCACCGTCATCTTCATGGCCATCCACTTCTGGAGAGTCCGCAAAGACGGCGGAATCTCCGGTCCGTTGTAAGCACGGGGGAATAGCAAATGACTGAAATTCCTGAACACCTACGTAAGCGGGCCGCCGAGGCTCGTGCGAAAGCTGACTCAGAGTCGGCTGCTCCAGCCGAAAGCGCTGACGCAGCTGATGCAGCGGACGACGCGCCACAAAGCGAAGCGGCATCGAAGATTCCCGCTCACCTTTTGGCCCGTTCCAAGGCCGCGAAGTCCAAAGCTGACGGAGGTGGCGCTGTCGAGGCAGCTGCCCCGGCTGACGCCGCTCCTGCCGCCGGTGGCGGCGTTGCTACCGCAGTTACCGCGGCACCAGCACCGATTGCCACTGGCCCCGGCGGTCACACGCAACGCTTGTTGACCGTGGTCAAGTCTGGCTCTATCCAAGATGTCAAGGCCGTACCGCAGGACAAAGTGCACACCTGGCCACATTTGCTCGTTGTCGAGTTTGTGTGCTGCCTGTTCGTACTCGCCTTTATTTTGATCTTCTCGGTGTTTGTAAATGCACCGCTTCTCGAGCTGGCGAACTTCAACGAAACGCCGAATCCTTCGAAGGCACCGTGGTATTTCCTCGGCCTTCAGGAGCTGCTCACGCTGTTTCATCCACAGGTTGCAGGCGTGACTATTCCCGGAATGGGGCTTATTTTGCTCGTTCTCGCTCCTTACATCGATCGAAACCCTTCTATGAAGCCGGAAGATCGCAAGTTCGCTATCTCGTTACAAACGGTACATCTGATGTATTGGGCAGTTCTCACCATGATTGGGTCGTTTTTCCGAGGTCCTGGATTTAACTTCATCTTTCCGTGGAATGACGGTCTGTTCTTCGAGTTCTAAAGGAGCTGGTAGTGGAAATTGTTATCGCAATAGTCGTCCTAGTTATTTTGGCTGCAGTTGGTTTGTTTGCTGCGTCCCGTCGACAGGATGCCTCGACAGCAATCAACGAGGTATCAGCCGAGACCCGGCGTCGCGACCGTGAACGCGTCAAAGCAGCGGTTGGAACAGCGGCCGCCGAAAGCGGCGTCTCCGGACGAGACGTCGAAAAGTCGGTAGCTCTCGAACAGCGCAAGTCAGAACTCGCCGTTCCTGAGGCTGAGGTTGAGCCGTGGGTCGCTCCCGATCCAGAGACGATCGGTGTTGCCCGTCGCCAGTTTCTCAACCGTGCGATCATCGCCGTCTTTGGCCTCAACCTCACCGGGTTTGGTCTAGCGGTCATCGCTCAGCTGTGGCCAGGAGCCTCCGAAGGTTTCGGTTCGGCAATTCAGGTTGGCCCGCTCACCGACGTTGTCGCCAACATCCGTGCAAACAATGGGTTCTTGTACCTTCCTGAAGGTCGCATGTACGTCACTGAGTTCCCAGCGGGCTCACTTGAGGCCGCCGCACCTATCTATGCCAGCACGCCTGCGTGGCCTGGCATCGAAGCTGGTGTGAAGGCCGTCTTCCAAAAGTGCCCTCACCTCGGTTGTCGTGTTCCTGAATGCGGAAGCTCGCAATTCTTCGAGTGCCCGTGCCACGGTTCGTTCTACAACCGAGTCGGCGAGAAGCGCGGCGGACCTGCGCCTCGCGGCATGGATTTCTTTGCCATGGATGTCACCGGTGGGGTACTCACCGTCGACACCGGAAACATCATCGGTGGCCCCGCCATCGGCGTGAACACCACCGGCCAAGAGCGTGAGGGTCCGAGCTGCCTCGGAGCGTCGTCACACGCCTAATTAAGTCACTCTGAGATCGAGGTTGCCTTGCGTGACCTCGATCTCATTTTTTTGCCCCCTCTAAACAGAGTCCTTCGAGAAATCTTCCCCTAGATTTAGAGATTGTGATGTTCCTTGCACAGAGCGCCGTACGCGACGTTGGCTTTGTCATCTTTGCCATCGTCATTATTGGCTTCGTTGTCTACCTTTTCTTCAACCTTCTCGACTCCCGAGGTGAGGGTGGTGCCGAAGTCGAATTAGCGGCCAACCGCAAGCCCTATCACGACGACGACATCCTCGAGACTCGAAAGCTCGATCAGAGCCTCCTCTCGGGCCTCGCACTTCTGTCGATCATCGGTATTGCACTGCCGCTCTATTGGCTCGGTGAACCAGGCCGCCAGGAAGGCCTCGTCGAGAACACCCTCGAGCTGTGGGCCGAAGACGGGGCAGAAGAGTTCGAAGAAGCCTGCTCGTCGTGTCACGGCGGTGGTGGCGCTGGCGGCGACGTTTCCTTCGCGATTACCGAACCGGGTTCGGGCGAGTTCATTGCTTCCGTTGATTGGATTGCACCGTCGCTTACATCGGTTCTCACCCGTTTCTCCGAAGATGAAGTGCTCCACACTCTCAACTTCGGCCGCAACGGTGTTATGCCCGCATGGGGTGCTCCTGGTGGCGGTCCACTCACCACCCAGCAGCTCGAGATCTTGATCGTCTATCTGCGCACGACCCAGCGAGACTTCGACTCGGTCCAAGCCTCGGTCCAATCCGGACTGGTCGAAGGCGCCCGTGCTGAATTTGTTAGCCGCGACCCTGACCTTTCGGCTCGGCTCCAAGAAGCACAGGTGAACGTGCAGCGAGCAACGCAAACAGGTGTCGCCTCGGCCATCGAGGAAGCGCAAGGCGAACTCGGCACGATTCAAGCCGAGATTGGACAGCGTTGGTCAAACGACGAACTCGAAGCGTGGATCGCAGAGATCTCCGATCCCGAGGATGAGGAGTACCTCACCTACGGCCGCCTGCTATTCACCAACCGCGCTGATTCCGGTGCATACGGTTGTGCACGTTGCCACACCAACGGATGGTCCTTCAACGGCTCGACCGATATCGACATCGACGGCAACGTCTTGAACACGATTACCAATGAGGACGGGGACGAGGTACCCGGTCACGTGCAGGGTGGCGGCGCGTTTGGCCCTAACCTCACCAATGGCGGAACCCTCGGCCAATTCACCGTGGTTGATCAAATGGAATCGTTTATTGGTCAAGGCTCCACACTCGGCGAACGCTACGGTTCAACCGGGCAAGGAAGCGGGCAAATGCCTGGCTTTGGTGCGCGGATCGATGGCGACCTCGTCGAAGAGATCTTCGACCCGACCACTCAAGAGTTCATCGAGGTTTCCGTTGAATGGCCAGCCAGCCTCACCGAAGACCAAATCGCTGCCATTGTTGCGTACGAGAGGAGCCTGTAGTGAGCTCGCTGATTGCACAGATTGGCTTTGACCCACAGATTCGTGGCGCACTTGTTGTTGGCGTCGGCGCCATAGTTTTGTTCGGCTCGATCTGGATGATCATGGCGACCAACCAGGGTGGTCGCCTGGCATCGCTCATTTGCCTTGCAGCCTTCTTTGGTTGGATGGCCATCATGGGCGGCTTCTGGTGGATCCGTGGTATTGGATTCGTCGGCGACTCGGTCTCCTGGCAGGTGCAGGACTTCAACCGCACCGACATCAGTCAATCCTCGGTCGAACGGGCACGTGATCTCCCTAATCCGGAGGAGCTGCAGGGCCTCGGCATTCTAGTCGCCCAAGCTGGTATGGCTGCCGATGTTGAGGCGATGGCCGAGTTTGTCGAGGAGTTCGACCCAACGTCGGACGAAGCCGCACAGATGACCGCCGATGAGATCAATGCAGAGTCTCTGCGCCAGGCGCAGCGAAACTCTTCGACCACCCTCTCCCAGGTATTTTCGGTCGCTCCCGACTTTGTCGAGCAATCTGAAGCGAGCGGTTTGATACCGCCACTCAACGGTTGGGAATTGTTGTCTACCGGCGACGCCGGCGAGGCGCAGACAACGGCTGGCGCCGCAATCATTGAGCAAGAGGGCTTCTCCTTCGATTCTCAGGCAGAATTCCGGTTCCTTGACGCGTTCCGGACGGGCGGCAAGCCGCGCCTGGATCGCGACATCGACCTCGACTGCACCTTCTGTGTCGACAACCTCGAACGCGGCCTGTTCTGGGTCAACAACGCGCGACGTATCACCAACCCGACCGAGTACGCCGTCGTACAGCTTCAGGCCATCGACGAATCCGCACTGATCACCCGTGAAGGCGAAGCACCGCCGTTCCCAACCGTGGACGAGGACGCTCCGATCATCTCGGTGGTCATGGTTCGAGAGTTAGGCAACCTTCGTTTCCCGCCAGCCATGATCACCCTTGGCTCGTTGCTGATCTTCACCGCGCTCGTCTACCTGCTTCATTTCCGTGACATTGCTACGATGCGTCGGATCGAATCCTTCGCAAACGAGGAGTAGCTAACCATGCAGTACCTGCCCCTAGTAGCCCTCGGAGTTCTGGGGGTCCTGTTTGCTGCACTCAGCTTCCCGGTCAACAAGCTTCTTGCACCAAAGCGTCCAAACGACAAGAAGAACTCTGCCTATGAGTGCGGTATCGAACCCGCTAAGGACACCCCGGAACGCTTCCCGGTTCGCTTCTTCTTGATCGCGATGATCTTCATCGTGTTCGATATCGAGCTCATCTTCTTCTACCCATGGGCGATTGCGCACGAATCCTTGGGCACCTTTGGCTTCGTCGCAATTCTTATCTTTGCCGCAGCCGTGTTTGAGTCGTTCGTGTACTTGATCGGAAACGGCGCCCTCGAATGGGGCCCTGTAAATCAGGCGCGTCGAATCACCGCGGCTGTTTCCAATGAACGCACCATGCGCTCGACAATTCGTCGAGTCGGCGTAGAGGGCCGAGAGGAACTCGACCGCAATCCTGCTGAGGCCGCCTGATGGGCCTGTTTAAGGACGACGAAACTGGACGAGGTGTGCTCGAAGATGGTCTCGCTGGCCTTGAGCACAATGTCATCACCGGCCGCATTGAAGATCTGGTCAATTGGTCACGAGCTCGCAGCACGTGGCCAGCGACCTTTGGTCTTGCCTGTTGCGCCATCGAGATGATGGCCACTGGCGCCGCCCATTACGACATGGCTCGCTATGGCATGGAGGTCTTCCGTGCTTCTCCTCGCCAGGCAGATCTCATGATCGTCGCCGGTCGAGTGAGTCAGAAGATGGCTCCGGTGCTGCGCACGATTTACGACCAGATGGTCGAGCCCAAGTGGGTTATCTCGATGGGCGTGTGCGCATCGAGCGGCGGCATGTTCAACAACTACGCGATCGTCCAGGGTGTCGACCAAGTCGTGCCCGTCGATGTATACGCCCCCGGCTGTCCGCCGGGACCAGAAACGCTTCTGCACGCGATCTTCACCCTGCACCACAACATCGAGACCGGCGAGATCATGCGTCGCCGCAGCGAAAGTGGCGGCGGAGCAGCGATCGAAGTCGCCCAACGCGACGGGCAGACAGCCGTATCCATTGGACGAGGCTAGAAATGGCCGACGACACACCGGTCGAAGAAGAAGTCGAGACCACCGAAGACACCGAAATCGAAGATGCCCCTGCGGTTCCAGGTGAGGACCTCCGCTATGGAGTGCCAGTGCGCGAAGCCTTCGGCGATTCGGTGCTGTTCCCCGGGATCGATCAATACGAGGATCTCGTTTCAGAGCTAAAGAACGATGGCTTCAACACCATCACCGACATCTTTGGCGTCGACTACCTCCAACACCAGCGCAGCGATCTTCCCGCCAGCGTCACACCAGAGCGGTTCGAAGTTGTGCTGAACCTGCTTGGACAGGTGCGCCGCGAACGCATCCGTGTTCGTTTGCAGGTTGGCGAGGGCGTTGAGGTTCCTTCTCTTTTCGATCTCTTTCCTGGGTCTGAGGCGCTCGAACGCGAAACCTACGACATGTTTGGGATTGTCTTTTCTAACCATCCGGACATGAGCCGAATTCTCATGCCCGAAACGTGGAACGGTCATCCGCTGCGCAAGGACTACGCGATTGGATCGATCCCTGTGCAATTCAAAGACGCTCCGGGCCGCACGTGATTGGTGTGATTTGATGACTATTGCTGAACAAGACAACGACGAACTGGTGAGCAACGTAGGCACTGCAGATCGCGTCTCCGGGCGAGATAACGCTGTGCTTCGCATGTCTGAGGCAGAGGCTGCTGCGCTGCCCTATGACCCAACAGATGACATTGGCGATACCAAGATGCTCATCAACATGGGCCCCTCGCATCCGTCTACGCACGGCGTGCTTCGACTCATGCTCGAGATGGAAGGCGAGACCGTTCTGCGGTCAAAGCCAATCATTGGCTATCTCCACACCGGCATGGAAAAGACCGGCGAGGACCTGACGTATCTTCAGGGCTGCACCAATGTGACCCGGATGGATTACGCGGCGCCGCTGTTCACCGAATTGGCGTTCTCTCTCGCTACCGAGAAGCTGCTCGGTTTGGAAATTCCGGCACGAGCCACGTGGATCCGCATGCTCATGACCGAGCTGAACCGGATCTCCTCGCACCTGCTGTTCATGGCGACCAATGGCCTCGACCTCGGCGCTGTTTCGATGATTATCTACGGCTGGCGCGAACGCGAGCCGCTGCTTCGCTTCTTTGAGAAGACCACGGGTCTTCGCATGAACCACAACTACATCCGCCCTGGCGGCGTGGCTGCAGACCTCCACGATGGTTGGGAGCAGGATCTCACCGAATATCTCGACACCATCGAGCCTCGTCTCGATGAGTACCACACCCTCATGAACGGTCAGCCGTTGTGGCGTGACCGCCTGCAGGGCGTCGGCATCTTGAACGAGGCCGAGTGCCTGGCTCTTGGCACCACCGGCCCTCTTCTTCGCGCTGCCGGTAGCAGCTGGGACCTCCGCCGGGACATGCCGTATTTGGCCTACGACGAGGTCGACTTCGACATTCCCGTTGGCAGCTACGGCGATTGTTTCGATCGGTTCGCAATCAAGCTTGCCGAGATCGAAGAGTCGATCAAGATCGTGCGCCAGTGCATCGAGAAGATGCCCGACGGCGACTACCGAGTGCAAGACAAGAAGGTCACGCCGCCACCACGGGCTCGCATCGATGAGTCGATGGAAGCGCTGATCCACCACTTCAAGATCTTCACCGAGGGCTTTAAAGTTCCTGTCGGCGAGGCATACGCGGCGGTCGAAAGTCCTCGCGGCGAACTCGGTGTCTACATCGTCTCCGACGGATCCTCGACGCCGTATCGCATGCGCGTCCGGCCGCCGAGCTTCATCAACTTGCAGGTACTTCCGCACCTGATGCACAACGGGCTGCTCGCTGATGCGGTCGCAAACATTTCAAGCGTTGACCCAATCATGGGCGAGGTAGATCGGTGAGTCGTCTCAACGAAGAAAACGTTGCGCTCGCGCACGACATTATTCGCCGGTATCCGCGGCCAAAGTCCGCGCTGATTCCGCTGCTGCACCTGGCACAAGAGCAAGATGGCTGGGTTTCCAACGAGGCCATGGCTCATCTTGGTGAACTCGTCGGGGTAACCCCGGCTGAAGTCAAGGGCACCTGCACGTTCTACGAGATGTTCAAGCTCCATCCCGTTGGCAAATACATGATCAACATCTGCACGAACCTGTCGTGTCAGCTCCTCGGTGGCGAAGAGTTGTTGCATCACGCCGAAGAGACGCTTGGCATTCGTGCTGGCGGAACCACCGAAGACGGCATGTTCACGATCGAGGACGTCGAGTGCATCGCCGCATGCACCGAAGCTCCGTGCATTCAAGTCAACTACCGCTTCGGTATGCGGCTGACTACCGATGACTTAGACGACATCATTGCGGCGCTTCGAGCGGGCAACACGCCCGACAAGCTGATTACCGCGAACCCGGGCGAGGCCATTCCAAGCCACGGCACCCTGGGGCTCACTCGTCAGCACATGACCGAAGAGCAAACAAGCCACATCCTTGCTCCTGAGAAGATCAACGAAGCACCGGTATGGCTCACCGCTGCAGCGAAGGACAGCTAATGGCCATTGGTGATTACGTCCCGCACGCTCCGGGCTATGTAGAAACTCCGGGAACCAAGATCGTTACGTCCCGTTTCACCTACGAGGACAGCTACACGC
>CAYTUB010000038.1:0-27919 GCA_964441145.1 uncultured Acidimicrobiales bacterium | reverse complement strand
CGTGTCACCGTCGCGCTTCAGGTTCCGCTCTCACAGGCAAACAAAGGAGGCTGCACCCTTGGGGTGCGGCCTCCTTAGCGTTTTGGGATCAAGATCGGGGTCGGCGTTAGTTGCTCAGGTCGATCTGGAACACTGCACGGAGGCCTTCGTCCAATGCGCGAGGGGCTCCCACGATCAGCTCAGCGGCTTCGACATCAGCGGGCACCTCAAAGGGCATCGTGACCCGAAGAATGTCACCAGTATTGATCAAATCGTTGATTCTGGCCCCGCGGGCTGGGCCGTAAATTTCACCTCCAGCTGAAAGACGAAACGCCCCCGTCTGGACATTTGAAGAATTTGCGATCGCGGTTGTCTGAATCTCGATCATGACAAATTTGAATCCAGGATCGGCCGCGTTAGCTTCGATTCGTGCCGTCGTTGTTACCCCGAGTACTTCGACCTCAACTCCAGCTCTGTCAGGGCTGTTCGACGCTCCGGCCGCCACGTTGCTGTCGCTGACCAGCACCGCTGTGTGCTCAGCATCGGGAGCGTCGTAACGCACAGGATCCGCGGGCGGTTCAGCGTCTGTGAGAGTGAACTCGTAAGCCGCCTGAAAACCGTCAGCCAAGGGATCCAGCGGCCCCATCTCGTAACGGAACTCGATCGCATCCACTGGCACCGAGAAATAGACGGTCGTATTGATGACATCACCGCCGTTGATGAGTTCGTTTATCCGGTTCAACGGAGCGAACGCGAGCTCGTCGGTAATCAGTCGAAAGGCCGGTGACTGCACGTTGAGGGTGCTCGTGACATTGATCAACTGATACTCGATCGCCACGATCTTCTCACCCGCGGCCGGCACAACTTCGCGTACCTCTGCTGTCGTCGCAAACGCTCCATGCACCTGAGACTGGGCCCACCCCTGGGTCGGGCTATTGAGGTTGGTCGACGCGAAGTCAGTATCGCTAACCAGCACAATGTCGGTCGCTTCCTGATACACCACCGCCGGAGTAGCCGCTTCAACCGCACCATCCTCGTCGCCTACATCGTCGGCGCCAACGGCGGCGGCAGCATCCTGATCGTCCGCGGCCTCATCGGCTTCAGCTGGTGCGTCCGTCGCACCCGCGTCAGCATCGGCTGTCTCGGAAGCTGCGCTAGCTTCCTCGCTATCGGCCGCATCATCTCTGGACTCAGCAACGGTCGAATCGGTTAGTTGTTCCTGCTCAACGACCTCGTCGTCTACTGGCGACACCACCGCTGCAACCGGGTCGCTTGCCGTCTCCGTCGTCGACTCACCACCTCCTCCGATCGACTGAACGATGGAGAACAACACAGCGAACACGATGATCCCCGCCATTGCGAAGAACACACCGAATCGTTCGAACAGCCCGATGTCTGGAACGTTTCCGTCGCCATAGACCTTCTCGAGTTCCTCTCGCGTGATCTTTTGATCCATAGCGCGATCTCGCCCGATGATTGTGTACGTGCGCTTCCACGCCACCTTGAAGATGAACAACACGGAGCCATAGTTGTACTCCGCCACCAGTTGACGCCCGTCGGGCATCGGCCAGCTCTTATTCTTCCTACCCCATCCATAAATCATGATCCGCTCCTTGTGCGCAATGGTCTCATTCGTACGCTCCGACGGAACCTTCGAACCAAAAGTTCCCAGGAATTAAAAATGGTCCACGCCACATCGCCTTAGCCCCCGCATGTGCAGGAGAGTAACATCTGATTCGCGCACAGTGAATGAGTCCGTTTGCCCCCTCGTTGGCACCACTACGGTAGGCACAAGATGGAAAAGGTCGACCTGGCGGTCCGGTACGGCGAACTCGACCGAGAAGCTCAGGTCGAGTTCTTAGATCAGCTAGCTCACCGAGCCGCCACGGGCGAGCTTGAGGCACTCGACGGGCTACTTGCCGTGATCGATCGCCACAAACTGACCGGACCCGCAATAGGACGCCTTATCGTCGACGCAACCTCGGTCCAAGACGTACATCAAGACGTGTTGATCCGGGTTGCGCAAGGTGTCCACACGTTTCGAGGGAATGCACGCTTTTCCACCTGGCTCTATCGCGTCTGCCGCAATACCGCTGTGGATCACCTTCGGCGTCAACGACCAGCGACATCCTTCGATGATGAGATGATCTCCGATGCGCAACGCGTCAGTTCGATCGTCGCCAGCAGAGCCGATATTCGCGTCTCGCTCGCCGCGCTCCCGGAGCACTACCGGGATGTCGTGATCTTGCGCGATGTCGAAGGGCTTAGTTATGAAGCCGTCGCCGAACAGCTCGGATTGCCGATTAACACGGTGCGGTCACGACTGGTGCGCGGACGAGCAATGGCGGCGACGCTGCTGGGCGGCAGATGAGTATGGACCGCATCGACCATTATCGCCTGCTCGACGTCATCGGGACCGGTGGGTTCGCCACTGTCTACCGTGCCGAAGATGAGCGTTTCGGCACCTCGGTCGCGATCAAGCTGCTCGCCGAAAACCACTCGTTCGTCCCCGAGGTGCGAGAACGGTTCATTGCCGAGGTTCGCCTTTTGCGTCGTCTTGCGGGGATCCCAACCGTGGCTGTCTACGACCTGGGCGAGAACGAAAGAAATCAGCCGTACGCGGTCATGGCGCTCGCTAACGGAGACCTCCAGCGCCGAGTGGACGAGCAAAATCGACAGAACATTGAGGTTGGATGGAACGACCTTGAAGCGCTGATCGATCAGCTGGCCCTCTCCCTCGGAGTCCTACATGCAAACGGCATTGTCCATCGGGACGTGAAGCCGTCGAACCTTCTGCTGTTCAGTGCCATCGAACCGGCCACTCTGCCCCCCGAGGTCACGACAGGTTTTGAGCAGCCCAAGAATCCACCGGTCACTGGATCGAGACTCCTCGGCCCAGGAGAGTCACTTCGCCTTGCCGACCTTGGGTTCGCGAAAGACCTGGAGGAGCAATCGGGGCTAACGGTCGCCGGAGGTACCCCCGGTTACATGCCACCCGAACAAATGCAGCCCGGTCGGGTCGATGCCAGGGCTGACATCTATGCCGCCACCGCAATGGTGGTACGCCTGATCTCTGGGAAGTCCGCCAAGGATCTGAGCCCCGAGGAGCTCGAGCAATCGGTCGCCGAGAGGCTCGGCAACCACTGCTCTCTCGATGGGTTGACCCAAGGGCTGCAATCGGATCCTCATGACCGGCACGCGTCGATGGAACAGTGGCGCACAAGCATGCGATCCACTCTGGGCCCAGCTGCGTTTCCGAACAGCCAAGACTCGGCCTCGGCAATGACGGTGATTCCCCCGGCCAAAGAATCAACGGGCCTGTCTCCGAAGATCGCCGCGATCACTGCTGCCCTTTGCGCATTGGCGCTGGTCATCGGGTTCTTCGGTGCCCGGCTCCTCACCGGAGACGGCATCGACACGTCACGCGAGGGCGACATAGTCACCCTGACAAGAACCGAGGACGACCTCACCGTGCGCCTGATCGGGCCCGATCGACTAGCCGTCGATGAACAGGCGGTCTTCAGCGCTAGTGTGCAAGGTGCACGAGAAATCCGATGGGTTGGCCCGGACGGTTCGGTGAGCGGAGGCGCCGAAACCCTCACGATCCAAGCCGCTCGCCAGGGAGAAGGAAGCGTGACCCTCATAGCGACTTCGGCCGCCACCGGACAATTGGTATCGATCACCGCGGACTTCACCGTTCAGTAACGCTGTGGACCGTGAACATCGTTTCCCTATCGGGGCTTCGGTCACCATCGAAGTGCTCACCAACTCGCCATACGAGGCGTTGACCCAACTACGGGTTAGCGAGCCGGTGTCTTGGGTCCCGGCGACGAGCGCCTGGTTCGTGACCCGTCGAGATCTTGCAATCGACGCAATGGTTGATTCAGACCGGTTCACCGTGGCCGACGACCGGTTCACTACCGCACAGGTATTGGGTACGTCGATGCTCAACCTCGACGGCCGAGAGCACGAGCGCCATCGCCGCGCCTTCGTACAGCCGTTTCGACCGAGGTTCCTGCGCGAGGTACTCGAAGAGCGAATTGCTGAGCGAGCAACCCGCATGCTTGCCTCAACGCTGGACGGCAGCCATGAGCTACGAACCGGCCTCGCTGGCCCGCTCGCCGTCGAGACCATTCTTGATGTGCTCGGTCTGCACGACCTCGCAAGCAGCGATGTTCTTGGTTGGTATGGCGCGTTCGGTGATGCCATAACCGCGCTCACGGTTGGCGGCGACGTACCGCCCGAGGTCAGCGACACACTTTCGCATCTGTACGCCTATGTCGAAGGCGCCATGGAGGCCGACGACGCCGGATTCATCTCCCAGCTCGTGTCTGACCAGGTGCTTACCGACGAAGAGATCCCGGCCGCTGTTGCTGTGGTGATGTTCGGTGCCATCGAAACGTCAGAAGCAATGACATCGAACGCGTTCTGGCATCTGTTCACTAACCCGGCCGTGCTCGAACGTCTCCGGGCGGACCGCGCTTTGCTCCCCCGGGTGATCGACGAATCGCTGCGTCTCGAACCAGCCGCGTCATGGCTTGATCGCTACACGACGACCGACGTTGAACTCGGTGGAATCTCGATCCCCACTGGCGAGCTGGTAACGATCAATTTGCTCGCGGCGAACCGTGACCCCAATGTGTTCGACGACCCAGATGTGTTCGACATCGACCGCCCTAACCCGACCCAACACGTCACCTGGGCGCAGGGCCCCCACACCTGCCTCGGCCTACATGTCGCTAAGGCCGAAACCGCCGCCGCGATCACTGCGCTCCTCGATGCCGAAGATGCTCGCAACCACCGCTTTGAGCTCGACGCTGATCACTCCTCTCCACCCTCGGGCCTGATCTTCCGTAAACCTGATGCGGTCAAGCTTCACGGCTAACACTGGGCAAACCTCAAGCGGTGATGACAACCAGGTCGGTGGGATTGGTGGTTTCGGCCATCGGTAGCGGTTCGACGACGCGCCGCTTGCCGACGATCTGCACCAGCAGAAGTTCGCCGGTCTCGACTTGAACGATCCCCTTTGCTCGGACGGTGTTGGCCGGAAGGCCGTCGAGAATCTGGTCGAGCTCCTCACGAGTGATGGTCCCCTTGAGGGGGATGATCGACGTCGAGTGCTGGTCGAACAAGCTCGAACCGAGCGCGAGGTCGGCCACCGGACGTCGAGCACCAAGCCCGACGAGACCAGCGATCGAGTGGGCTGAATCTGCGAGCAGCACGGGCACGTCGGGCGACAGTTCGCGCAGCCGTTCGCGCACCTTGTCAATTCGAGCCTCGTCAACCATGTTGTGCTTGCTCAACAAGATCACATCTGCGGCGTGGACTTGTGACCGCACCGCATCGGCAACCACTGAGGATTCGTCGTCCCAGTCGAGGAATTGGTCGAGGTCGACGAGCACCACGATCGAATCGAGTTGAAAGCCCGGCGTGGACGCGAAGCCTGCAGCGCTCGCCGGGTTCGCGATGCCGCTGAGCTCGACGACAACCAATTCGGGTGGTGTTGGGCGAGCGCGCAACTGGTCGAACGCTTCGAGGAACCCGTTTTTGAGGCTGCAGCACACACACCCACCAGAGAGGTCCAAGGTGTCGGTGCCCTGCCGTTCGATGAGGGCAGCGTCGATGTTGATCTCTCCAACATCGTTGACCATCACCGCGATCGGCACGTCGGTGCGTGCGAGCATCTCGTTGATGACAGTGGTCTTTCCCGCGCCGAGATAGCCGCCGAGGAGCACGACGGGCACCCGGCGGCCGTCCCACGGGGCGTAGACCGGTTCAATGAAGGTGATTTCCTCGTCCTCTTCGTTCACGATGAGGCCTCGGCGACGCTGATTCCGACATTGTCGATGAGGCGTACATCCCCAAACGACATGGCCGTGAGTAGGCGAGTTTCACCGCTGACGAGATCTGGGGTGATCAGCGAGTCAGCGTTGACGACCGCAACGTAATCGGGATCGCTAGCCAAGGTGGCTGTCGCTAACACTTCGCGGATGGCCTGCTCGACGACAGCTGGAGAGCGCTCACCCGCTTCGATGGAGCGAACCCCAGATTGCAGAGCCTGTTGTATCACCGGTGCTTGCGCTCGCTGTTCGGCAGTCAGTCGAAGGTTGCGGCTCGACATGGCCAGCCCGTCAGATTCGCGAACGGTGGGTTGGCCACGAACCTCAACAGGCAGGTTCAGGTCGGCGACCATCCGACGGATCATCGCCAGCTGTTGGAAGTCCTTCTGACCGAAGTACGCCGTGCAGGAACCAACAATGTTGAACAACTTGGTGACGACGGTGGAGACCCCAGCCAGATGCGTTGGACGATGCGCGCCTTCCCACGGTTCGGTTACGACTCGCAGAGACACGGTCGTCCAGTTCTCCTGCGGGTACATCTCGCGCACGGATGGGACGAACAGGTAGGAAATCCCAACCGCCTTAGCCTTCGCAGCGTCCTCTTCAACCATGCGCGGATAGCTATCGAGGTCCTCGTCGGGAGCAAACTGCAACGGGTTCACGAAGATCGAACCGACGCCTACATCGTGCGAGGCGGCAGCTTCGAGCAGTGTCACGTGCCCCCGATGTAGTGCGCCCATCGTGGGCGAGAAACCTATGCTTCGACCGGCCGCCCGTTCGCTGTCGAGAGCTGCTCGAAGCTCCGCAATGGTGTGCACAATCTCCATCGATCCAGTGTGCACGGCGGCATCGGTGTTTTACTCAGGTGTTTCTGAGTCACCGGCCACAAGTCGTCGTGCCTGTTCGACCAGCGCCTCATAGGCCGATACTTCTTCGGGAAGTCGTTCTCCAAGCGCTTCGAGGTGAGCCTCGATGGTTTCGTGATCGCCCCGGGCAGCCGGACCGGTCAGCGCCTTCGTCGGTCCGAGGTCGGTGACGTTCTCGAGGCTCGATTGCACCAGCGGTAAGAATGCTGCGAACGGGACCCCGATCTCACGTGAAATCCGATCGACCTGACCGAGGAGCGCAACGAAATGATTCGATGCAACCGCCGCGGCGGCGTGATAGAGCGGTCGATCCGAATCGTCGATGCGGAACCACTTTCCACTCAATTCGTCGGCGAGAACTTCGGCGATTGGGTCACCGCCAACCGCGTAGAACGTCGACGCAAGGGTCTGTGCACCAGAGACAGGTTCGGCTAAAGACGCGAGCGGGTGTAGTGCTGCGCTCCGGTGCGGATCGAGCGCCGCAACCGGTGTTGCGCCGGAGAGATGAATGACCACCGCGTCGCCAGGGTCGATCTGGTCTGCCACCGACGAAATATTTCGGTCGGGAACCGCCAAGATACAAACGTCGGCTTGCTGGGCTGCGCCGGAGACATCGTCGCCTCGGCCAAAGACTCCCGTGTTGGTCCAGCCACATGCCTCTAGTGCCCGATGCATGGACCACCCGGCTCGTCCGGGGCCAACGAGCGTGAAGCGCCGCTCCATGGTTCAGCCTGTCGACTCGTCGGGTTGATAGCGCCAGACAACAGATGGATCGGGTTCGGTAAAGGAGTCGGGAATCAAGTCCGGCGCCAACTCTCGGAGCGGCATCAGCACGAAGGCCCGTTCCATCATCCGTGGGTGTGGGACGATCAGGTCGTGTTCATCGATGCGTTCGCCGTCGATCCACAGAACGTCGACATCGAGCGTCCGTGCTCCCCAACGCTCGCCGCGGATTCGCCCAGCATCTTCTTCTTGTTCTCGACACACACTGAGTAGCTGGCGAGCGGTGCGGTCGGTGGACAGTTGCACAACAGTGTTGAGGTACGGGCCCTGGTCATCGGGGCCACCGATGGGGGCAGTCTCCCAAATCGAGGCGGTTTTGATGAGGTCGGGGATGCGGCCAATGGCATGGCGCAGATGGGCTTCACGGTCTCCAAGGTTGGATCCGAGCCCAAGAAAGGCTCGACGAGTCATGACCGCTCTCGCCGAATCGTTACGCCTGAGCTGGCCAAGTCGTGTGGCACTGGTGGTCGAAGCTTCCGAATGGTGACACGACACCCGGAGGCCAAATCATTCTCTAGAACAAGGTCCGCAACCTCGCTCGCGAATCGTTCGAGTAACGACAACCGACTCTCCTCCGCCAATACCGCAATCTTGGATACAAGATCTCCGTAGTCAATGGTATTGGCCAAATCGTCGGTCGCTCCGGCAGCGCGCAAATCACAGCTGACGTCTACATCGATCTCGAAAGGTTGGCGCCGCTCAACCTCTTCGGGCAGGATGCCGCAGAAGGCCATCACTCGGAGGCCTCGCAGTTCGATCGTGTCAGTCACGCAGGTCGATCTCGTCTCGATCTATAGAGGCTGCAACCGCCACGATCTCGCGGCCGAGCGGCCCGATCTGGCGAGAAAGCAGTTGTTCGACGGTGACGATCGCCTTGGGCTGATCGGTGACCATCCCGGTCCAAACGAGATAACCAGCGATGATTCCAGTGACGTGATCGCCGAGATCTTCGCGATGCATCAGCACCTTAAAGCCCTGCGTCGTCAACATGTTGATGTCGCTATAGAGCTGGTTCAAGAAACGGTCGCCGTCTTCGGGTCCGCGGAAGGGGCGGTGCACCCATGAAACGTCTTCGTCGTCGTAGCTCTGAAGGTTGGCGTTATTGGGGATGAGCGAAAGAATGCGGTCGAAGCCGTTGACCTTTGCCCAAATGACTTCTTCTTGGCGCCGCACACGGCGGTGAGCCTCTCCGTATCCACCGAGCCGTTCGCTCACAGCCAACTGGTTCCGAAGCACCCAGGTGAAGTGGCGGGGCTCAATTCCAAGCGCCCATTTTCCTTTGAGTTTTTGGCTTGATGCCATGTAATTGCTAACCGTCCTGGCCTAGAGCGACCATGTTCTGACAATGCTTTGCGGCAAGAACTGACGCACGCACGTCGTGCACTCGCACAATATGCGCCGTGTGGTACCAAGACCACACCGCGGCCACAATCGATCCTTCCAATCGGTCAGCGGGTCCAGCAACATCTTGTGCTCGATCGCTTAGCGAATGGAGTTCTCCGATGACCCTCTTTCTACTAACTCCCACCAGAAGCTTGTCTTCGACCATACCCAATTTCTGGATGTTTTGGAGTAATTGCAGATTGTGCGCGGTCGACTTACCAAATCCAATACCGGGATCTAGCCAAAGGTGCTCGATACCAACGGTCCGCCCACGCTCTGCGGCGTCGCGTAATGACTCGGCCACTTCACGTACGACATCGGTGTACACGGGTGCCTCTTGCATGGTTCGAGGCTCTCCCTGCATGTGCATAGCGACCCAGCCGGCGTTCCCAGCAGCTGCCACAGCCTCCAGGCTCGCCGTGATGTCGTTCACGATGTGAGCCCCCGCTGCTATGGCGGCCTCGGCTACTTCAGCTTTGGCCGTATCGATCGATATCACGCACCGTCCGGCCAGCTCTGTGATGACCGGAAGGACCCGTCCCAGTTCCACCTCGAGATCCACAGACCCCGCACCAGGTCGGCTCGATTCGCCTCCCACATCGATGATGTCGGCGCCGTCACGCAGCATCTGTTCGGCGTGGACCACCGCTCGATCGATGGTTCCCCAGCTTCCGCCGTCACTAAAGGAATCTGGAGTGGCGTTCAGGATGCCCATGACGAGCGGCCGGTCGCCATCGAGTTGCTCGAGGACTGGTCGGGGGTCGTACACGGCCTACGGCGACTAGCGGCCGGATACAAAGCGCATGGCCTCGGCGCGTGTAGCGGGGTTGTCGCGAAAGATGCCGTGAACAGCGGACGTAACCGTGGAGGAGCCAGGCTTGCGAACGCCGCGCATCGACATACACATGTGCTCCGCTTCGACAACGGCCAGAACTCCGGCGGGATCGAGGGTGTCGCGCACGGCATCGGCCACCTGCCGGGTTAGTCGTTCCTGCACCTGCGGCCGCCGGGCGTAGCCGTCGACCATTCGGGCGATCTTGGAAAGGCCGGTGATCTTGCCGCCCGGCTTTGGGATATAGGCGACGTGGGCAGTTCCGTGGAACGGAAGCAGGTGATGCTCGCACATCGAGTACACGGGGATGTCTCGCACCATGATCATTTCATCGTGTTCAACATCGAACACCTTCAGCAGGTGTTCTTTCGGATCCTCTCGGAGGCCTCCGGAAATTTCGGCGTACATGCGCGCGACACGTGCGGGGGTATCGAGCAACCCATCTCGTTCCGGGTCCTCGCCGATCGCGCTCAAAATGTCTCGAACGGCCGCTTCGATCTTTTCGTGGTCGACCTTGTTCCGGCGTGGCTCAAGCAACTCGTCAGGTTCGCTCATCGATTGGTCCTTTCCTAGAGGGCGGGTTCATCACGGGTCCTAAACTAGGCGAACTCACCGCGATCTCCGGAGTCGACTGCACCCATGTATCGGGCAATGAACGGCAGGTTTCGATACTTGCCGGATGCGTCGAGTCCATAGCCGACGACAAAGTCAGGCGGTAGTTCGAATCCAACGTACTTGACGTCTTCATCGACTTTTTGTCGACCTTCTCGGATGAGCAGTGCGCACACCTCTACGGACTTGGCGCCGCGGTTCTGAAGATTTCGCCGCAAGTAACTCAGGGTGAGCCCAGAGTCGATGATGTCTTCTACGACGATGACATGTCGGTCTTCGAGGTCTTCGTCGAGGTCCTTGAGGATCCGCACTACACCTGAAGATGACGTGGCGTTGCCATAGGACGACACCGCCATGAAGTCGACCTCGACAGGAAGATCGATGGCTCGCGACAGATCTGCCATGAACATGTACGCGCCGCGCAAGACCCCTACGAGCAGTGGTCTTTCACCGGCGTAGTCCTGGCTAATCGCCTTGCCGAGTTCGGTGACGCGGGCCCGGATCTGCTCTTCGGTGACGAGGATGTCCCCGACCTCACCCGCAATGACTTTGCCCGAGAAATTCGAATCCGGGTCGTACGGAGTTGTGGCTGCCATGCAGAAACGAACCGTATCGGAATGCGGCGTTGGAGCCTCGCTTTACTGCGAGCTTTCGAGAGACCGTTGGGGGACGGCAGGCGTGAGAAGTAGCTACCTACGCTCAACCCGTAGGCGCTGCTGCGACCGGCTGACGCGAAAGCCGCCAGTCACCTCGGCGGCTACTGCGTTTCCATTCGCTACCTGAAGCACGCGATCAATCGATGCCGAATCGATTGGATATTCAGCGCTTGTTTGGTCTCTGACCCACGACTGGATCGCCGAGGCTGCGACAGCAATAGGCGCCGCCGAAACAGCGCGAGCGTCGGTTGGATCGAGGTCGTCAGCCGCAGTCTCCACAACCTCGGAGACCGCTCGCGCATGATCAGAAGTTCGGGCCAGCAAGGGAACAACATCTCGCCCGGCCACATCGTTGAGCAATGGCAGAAGCTCGTGACGCACGCGGTTCCGTACAAATGCAGGATCGGTGTTGGAGGGATCTTCGAATGGCTCCCAACCGAGGTCCGCACAGATCGCCTCGGTGTCCGCTCGACGCAACCCGAGAACTGGACGTCGATATCCAGGCTGCATGGCCCCGAGGCCTCGGATCCCCGAACCACGCATCAGGTTGATCAACAGAGTTTCGGCTTGGTCGTCCATGGTGTGACCGGTCGCCGCGTCGGGGCCGAGGACCACGTAGCGAGCAGCCCGCATTCGTGCCTCAAGGTTAGGTCCGGGCTCGACATCGACGGTCGCGCACTCAACGTGCGCGCCGATTTGCTCGCCATAGGTCCGCACGCGCTCCGCTTCGTGTTCGGAGCCCTCCCGTTGGCCATGGTCGACGTGGACCGCGGTGACGGTGCATCCGGCGGCGATGCCAAGGGCCATCAGAGCGAGAGAATCAGCGCCGCCGGACACTCCGCATCTCAGCGCAGACCCTGGCGGCGGAAAGCTAGTTCGGTCACCCCAACGACCATGAAGATCGTGGGCGTCCACGAAAATCAGGCGACTTTCTCTACCGCACTCACGCGATCGATCCAGAGGTTAGGTTCCCGAATCTCCGCGAGCTTTGGAAGCAGGACGGGCTCTTCCCACACTCGGTCCATCAGGTCTCGACCGCCGTGCTCTTCGACAACTTCGATGAAGTTCTCTCCTTGGGCGTACTGCTTCATCTTCGCTTCGAGCCCAGCGAGCTTTTGAATGAACGACACCACCGGCGAGGTGTTTGAGCGACGCTGGCGAAGGATGCGACCAAACCGGTCGGCGCCGTGCACGACACCGATACCCGCCCGGTCCATGGTCACGTCGCCATGGCCTTCGAGAAGACTCATCAGCCCGCCTACCTGGTCGAGCAAACCTCGTTGCTTTTCGGATGCGAAGATCGCAGAGAGCCCACCTTCGGCCAACGGATCCTCGCCATTGCGAGCTTGTTCTACCGCACGCTTGAGCCCATCGACGAACCTCTGCGGATCCGGGTCGGCCTCATCGATCATGCCGTCGACGAGACTCAAGAAGTGTTCGCGCATCCATGGCACACCGGTGAATTGCGCGCGATGGGTTACCTCGTGCAGAGCCAACCAGAGCCGGAAGTCATCTTCTGGGAACGCGAAGCGCTTCTCGAGCGCGGCCACGTTTGACCCTACGTAGTAGACCATGTCTTGCTCTTCGGGGTTCTCGTCCTCGATCACCAAGAGGTCGTATTGACCGAGCACTCTGGTCGACATCCACCCGAGCATGCTTCCGAGTTCCACCCCAGCAACCTTCGGTCCAATCATTCCGCCGAGCCCGCCGGATTCGGCTTCCATGGTTTCGAGCACCGGCTTGAGAAGTCGCTGAAACGACTTGAGGTTGGCGTCGACCCAGTCGGCTCGATCAGCCACCTGGCCTCGGGCGTTGCCGTCGTGGGAGCGAAGCCCGGTCTCGGCCGCGACGAGTTCTTCAGCTTGCGCGGTGAACTTCTCGAAGTCCGCGTTCATCTTTGCGCGTTCATCAGCGCTGAGCTGCGGTTCGTTTCGATTGACCTTGGCCGCGATAGTGCGGGCGAGGTCCCAGTCGATCGCTCCGGACTCACTCACCGGCTTTTTGTTGCTCCATGAGCTTTCGCTGCTTGCGATTCGGGTACTGCTTCGCAGTGACCTGAGATATGTATCCGCCGACAATGGCGACGATCAGCAAGATCGTGCCCACGACGAGAAACGGAGCGATCCAAAATGTCCAGACAACAGAGAACATGTTCATCAGTGTAGTGGGGCCGCGGCGAGGTGATGACTCGAGCGAAGCTCAGTCAAACCCGAGGGCGCGGGTGATGCGATCCCGGACGTCTTCGGGCATGGGGCCAAATGCCTTGGCTGCAACCGTGGAACGAAGCTGCATCTGGAAGGCCTGAGCCGCCTGGCAGGATCCACACCCAGCGAGATGAGCCTGTACTGCGGCGTCTTGCAGCGGGGCGAGTTCACCGTCGAGATACACCGACAACGAGCGATGTACGTCCAGACACGACGCTTCGAGGCCGGGCGGCCCCACGGGGGCGAACACGGGCTGGGGGCCAGCTGGGTTGAAGCCATCGGCGCCGCGGAATCCGTCGCCTGCATGTACAAACGGCGGTGAGGCTGCAAAAACATCGCCTTGTGAAGGCGAGCCGCCGGAATTGTCTACGTCATTGTGGTCTTGCGTCATGGAGTGACGACCTTCCCATCTGATAGCGCTTCGCCGCCTTCTTGGGGCGACGAAGCATCATGTTCGTCCAATTCTTCATCGTCGGGGAGAAGGTTTCGCTCCCCGGCGTAATCGTGCAACTGCTTTTCGAGCGCTTTTCTTCCCCGATGGATGCGACTCATCACCGTTCCGATGGGAATTTCGAGGATGTCGGCGATTTCTTTGTAGGCAAATCCCTCGACATCAGCGAGCAAAACGGCGATCCGGAAGTTCTCTGGAATGGCCTCGATCGCCGCCTTTACGGCGTCGTCGGTGACCGAATCTAAGAAGGCGTCTTCGGCGCTAGCCCCGATCTCGGAGTTCTCTCCGCTCAAGCGTCGGTAGAGGTACATGTCCTCTACATCCGCGAGATCGCTCTCATCTGGCCGACGCTGCTTGGCCCGATATCGGTTGATGTAGCTGTTGGTGAGGATTCGATACATCCATGCCTTGAGATTCGAACCCTCCTCAAAACGGTCATATCCGCGATATGCCTTTAAGTACGTCTCCTGGACGAGATCCTCGGCGTCGGCTGCGTTGCGCGTCATACGCCTCGCAGCCGCGTACAACTGATCCATGAGGGGCATTGCGGCTTCTGCGAATGTCGCTTGGTCTGCCATTTGCCGAGCATAACGGTTGATCTGGCGCCGTACCCCACCACACTGGTGACATGGGTATCGGTAGGAGATATATCGAGAAGAAGGCGACCGAGCGAATTCCCACGCCGGTACTTGACGCTGCGGGCAAGGCCTTGATCGAGGGAGTCGACCGCGCAGTGGTAGCCCGGTGGGACAACGCGCTAGCTGTCGCGGCTGAAACCGCGCCGGGGGCAAGTCCTGAGGTAAAGGCTCGCGAGATCTCTGTGCCGATCAAGCGCACGATGACCGCGTTGGGGGCCGCCGCAGGCGCGACCGCTGCTGCACCTGGCGTCGGCACGACCATCG
The DNA here is from genome assembly GCA_964441145.1 of uncultured Acidimicrobiales bacterium. Classification (GTDB taxonomy): domain Bacteria; phylum Actinomycetota; class Acidimicrobiia; order Acidimicrobiales; family SHLQ01; genus SHLQ01. The sequence goes on along the minus strand of CAYTUB010000038.1, from coordinate 13,411 downwards.
CCGTGGGCACCCTCGCGGCCGAACTTGGAGTCGTCGCACTTCGAACCACCGACATGGTGATGGCGATCGGCGCCGCCTATGGACACGTCGACGCAACCGAAGAGGAGCGGCGCGCGTGGGTCCTTGCCGTCTTGGCATTTGGCGATGACGCCGCCGAAGAGTTCACCACACTCGCACGCGACATGGGCCTCAAACTCTCCGACGGCAAAGCCCTCGAAATTGCTGGCGAAGCCATCGGAGGCGGGGCCGGGCAAGTGGCCACAATCGACGCTCTGCGCCGGATCAACTCTCAGCTGGTTGCGAAGGTTCTCAGCAAGTGGGGCGCTCGAAGGGGCGCGGCGACGCTTGGCAAGCTTCTGCCGTTTGGCATTGGCGCCGCAGTTGGTGGTTCTGCCAACTACGTGATGTTGCGTGAGTTCGCAAAGCAAGCAACCCGGTTCTTCTCCACCTACGACCGTGATTTCACATTCGGTGTTGCGCCGCAGGACGTCAGCAGACGAACCGATGTCATAGAGACGACGTCGCGAGAGTCCACGCCGCCGCCGCCGCCGCCGCCACCACCACCACCAGCGGGCTGATCTCGGGTAGCGCGACAGAGCGCCTATCGGCGAGCTATCGACAAGCTCCTCAACAGCAGCGTTCCGCCGCCGAAAATATCCTATGGCGTCGATTCGATCTGATCAGGAACAGCCAACGCGCGAGGATGCTCGATACCGCTTCGCCGTGCCCATGGTGATTGAACTTTCCAACGGGTTGTTCCGTCAGGCGGACCGATTGGACGCTTCGCTCGTCGATCTGTCGGCAGGCGGAGCTGCACTCATTGCTCCGCAAGACCCCCGGTTGAAGCGGGGCAAACGGTATCGAGTCGCCGTCGATGACCACGAGGGGATCTGCGAAATTCGCAACATCTCCCCAATGGACTCGGGACAAGTCCGACTCGGCGTGCTGTTCAGCCGCCTTGGGCTAGAACTACAGGAATTGGTGGCCGACTCGATTGCTAACGCCAAGATCGAGTCGAGCCGCATCGCTCCTTCGAGCAGCTAGAGCGGGTCGGTAAATCGTTCGCCGCTTTCCTTGACGTACTCGGTCCAGTGGCTTCCGTCCCAGTAGCGCAGTTCGTGACGCCCCATTGGGTCTTCAAAGAAGCCAGGGGTGCGTCGTTCAAAGCCGACCCGGTCAGGACTAGGGGTTTCCCCAACTTTGTTTTCAACGTCAATGTCAGACTTTGACGCCTTGTACGTCCGGGCTTCGGAAATATCTGTCGGCGGAGAGGTCTCGGCGACAGGCCGACCTCGCAAGCGAGCGGCGCGCGACGCAAGTTGCGCCTCTCGGTCGATCTCAGAGTCGGCGGAGAAGTTTCCAGCGAGGACCGGCTCAGGCGCCAGGTCAGCTGGGACATCCTCATCGCAATTTCCCTGCGCATGCACGATTGGAGGAGGCATGCTGGACGCCCGCCTAATCGTTGGAGAAGGCGACTTGGGAGGTGTTGTTGCATGCAACGGAACTACCTCCCCATCGGCTAAGGAATCCGCTGCGTCGACAGAGCTGCCGACGGTCGCGTGTTGAGGACGATGGTTCCGCAAGTCGATGACGCTGCTGTCGTCAACAATCTCACCAGCGTCGGTTTCTTCGTCGGCGTCCTGTTCTTGGTCGACACTCGCCTTTGACGCTGTGAGTGTCGTTGCTGCGGGTGTGGCAGTTGCTGCGGGTGTGGCAGTTGCTGCGTGCGCATAGCCATTCTTTGGCACCGAAGTACGAGCGCGAGAGGTGACGTAGGCGAGCACGGCGGCAGCCGCTGCACCTGCGAGTAGAAGGGCAGCGAAGGCTAAGGCCAGCCAGTCGATGACGCCGAGATTCGTGAACATGGCGCAAAGCCTTCCCGCTTCGCAAAGTCGGCGCAATATCGCTTTCAGTGATCGTTTGAGGTCAAAGGGCCACCTGCAGGCGGCGTCATGATGCGAGCCAGCTATCAATTATCGCAGTGGTACGTTCAGCGTTTCAGAAACCACATGCAGTGAGATCATGGTGTGGGCGACACTGCCAAAAAACTTTGGAGAAATCCGTTTTGAGACTTTGGGGTCAGTCCCAGATGATGCGGAAAAATCCTGTTTTCCGGCTAATCCCCGAGCAATTGGGGCCGATTCTCCAGGTAGGTAATTTCTACTAGTTAAGAGGGTCTCATGGACCAGGACATTACAACCAAGTCAGCTGAGACCTCAGTCTGGCCAGAGTTTGCAGCAGAGCGATCTCTCACTCGGTCCGCGCTCACGCTCGATACGCACCGATCCTCAGCCGATGGGCGCCTGCTCGAAGTGTCCTCGCAGCTCGACCTCGTGCGGACCCGCCTCTCGTCGCTGGAACAACACGTTCTCGACTCGCCACTGCCGGCAACGATCGACGACAGCCAAGGCGATCGACTTAAAGCCCTCGAGCAAGCCACCGCGCAAACGGGTGCCCGTTTCAATGGATTGGCGAGGCGTGTAGCTGAAGCCGAAGAACACATCGCCACAACAATGGTGGCCTCGGTCGACGGTTTCGACACTCGACTGGCCGTCATTGAAGATGCACGCCTCGCGCAGTCGGATGAACTCGGCGAACTGACGGGCTACCTCGAACAGGCCTTCACTCGCGTTACCGAACTAGCCGAAGCAATCGAGGCACATCGCACCAGCAGTAGCGAGGCGCTCGCCGACGTAGAGGATCGCATCGGAGCTACCCAGGTTCGCGCGTCCATTTCAGCGCTTGAAAGCACAGTGTCAGAACTGAGCGAGCGAACCGACCAAACAGGTTCCGAAGTCAAGTCGCGCGTACAGGAAATCGAGTTCGCAGCAACGGCACCGCTGGCCGAGCTCGAAGCACGTATTGATGCCCAAAGCGACAAGCTCATCGAGCAGGGCCAACACATCCGAGATATGGGACAACGGGTCGCGGAGACCGAATCCCAAATCGAGGAGAACCGGCTTGGGCTGCAAAGCCAACAAGATCGCCTGGACCTTCACAAGACCGAGTTGCACCAACAACTCGACGAGCTGCACGAACACGACGCCGCCATCTCGGAGCACTCAGAAACGCTGTCGCGATACACGAAGGCTCTCGAGCACCAAACAGCGACGCTCACCACCCAGAGCCAGACTCTCGAAAACCACAGCGAGACGCTCACCACCCACGAGAACAGCATCGCCGAGCTCCAATCACAACTCGGACAAGCTCCAGCTGCGGTAGATCACACCGACACCCTTGCTACCCATAGCCAGGCTCTCGAAGACCACACGACAACCCTCGCCGACCAGAAGCAAACGCTCGAGGACCACACCACAGCCTCGGTCGCTCAAAGTCAGATACTTTCGGATCACACCGAAACACTCACCACTCACAGCCAAACTCTCGAGGGTCAAGCCGAAACGCTTTCCTCGCATGAGAGCAGCATCGCCGAGCTCCAGTCACGACTCGAGCAAGCCCCAACTTCCTCGGTCGACGACGCACAACTTTCGGCTCAAGCGGAACAGATCGAGGCGACGACTACAGCGGCCAACCGAGCTAGCCAACTGACCAAAGATAACGCTGATCGCATTTCAGCAATCGCCGGAACCAATGAGCTTCTCGGTCAACGGATCGACCTCATCGAGGAATCGGCCGCAGACGATACGCGTAAGGCTCGCCAAGAATTCAATAACACGACCGACTCGGTCGCTCGTATTGACGAGAACGTCAAGGTCATTGGCGAGAAGGTCGAGATCGCGGAACGTTCGCTTGATGCGGCAACCAACCGAATCAACGAGCTGGAGGCCAACCAAGGCACCACCGTGTCGGGGGACGTCAGCACAGAGATCGCCACTGCGAACGCTCGCCTCGACGAAATGGCAACCTCAACCGAAGAGCTTGAAGCGAGCCTGCGAGCCGAGAATTCTGAGCTTCGCGCAAGCCTGGAAGAACTCGCCAGCGCCAATCACGGTGATCCAACCGCGGCTAGCTCAGCACAGTCCACCGCCGACGAAGCCCACTCAATGGCCGAAGGCCTTCGCCAAATTCAGGCCCAGATCGTCCAAACGGTCAAGGGCGAGCTAACCAGCCACGAAGGTCGCCTCACCGGACTTGAGAGCTCACAAGAATCTGCGAACGCACAGCTCGCCTCCTTTGCCAACACGCAAGGTGACATGGCATCGAGCGAACGGGTTCAGCAGCTTGAAACCAAGTTGGTCGAGGCTCTCCAGACCATTTCCCAGCTCACGCAATTGCAGCGACGACACACGACGGTCGAGACTCAAATCGCCGACACACTCTCTGCGACTACACAGGGCGTCGAGCACACCCAACAGCACGTTGTGGCATTGCGCAGTCAACTCGGCGAAGCACACGCCCGCATCGAGCGACTCGAACATGCCCTCAGCGCAGTCACCGGTCAGCCTCTTGCTTCCGGTCAAGCATCTTCAGCTGCACCAGCGGCACTCCTACAGCCCGTCGATAACACGGGTGTAGCTGCTCCGGCGACGGACTCAGATGGCGATACCGAAAACGATAGTGATACCGGTTGGTTCACCGAGTCCTACGAACGACGCAACGCTTCGTAGCTCAGACTCGACGAACGTTTTGTCGGAATCCTGAGCGGTGACCCCGGGTTCAGACTTCTATGGCCACTACAAAGCCCAAAGTTCTGACCAAGTCCACCTTCGATGACACGCTCGCCGCACATCGCGTGGTGATGGTCGATTTCTGGGCGACGTGGTGCGCTCCGTGCAAGACCATGGCGCCGGATCTGCAACAGCTCGCAACCGAGGTACCCGACGACGTCCTCGTCGCGAAGGTTGACGTCGACAAGGAAAAGAAGTTGGCCGAACGTTTCGGTATTCAGTCGATGCCCACGATCATGACCTTCGTCGACGGTGAGCACCACAGCACCTACGTCGGAGCGACTCCAATCGCCGGTCTCCGTGCGGCACTTGCCGATGCCGACAAGCCGAAGAAAAAGGGTTTCCTACAAAAGATGTTCGGCGGCTAGCAAACATCCCAGCTGGCGCAGCGCGAGACTGGGCACATGGCCTTTGGACAAGCTGCGGGACCTCCCGCTTCGCACAAACAGCTCGAACAACTCTTGGACCTGGTTATGGACGCCGGGTTCGAGAGCTTCAAAGAGGCTCGATACCCGATGGACTTCTCCCAACGCCAAGCCGCGGGCAAGTTCACCCGCGACGAGGCCGATGAATACATCGCCAAGCTCGAGGAGCGATCCGAGATCGAGCAAGACAGCCTTGCGCCGGTCCAAAAGGCCCCGCGGCTATCGGCCACGGAGAAAGCCCTGCAGAAGTTCTCCGACGAAGACCTCGCATCCGAACTTCAACGGCGAGGCTGGATCGTCGCCGCACCCTGAGCGACGGGCACTCCGCTAGCGTGAGATGCATGGCCATCTCCCGTCAACAGACCAGCGAACGAGCAAGCAAGATCGTGGTGCACAACGGTGTCGTGTACCTCGCTGGGCAGGTGGCCGAGGACCCCGAAGCCGACATTCAGGATCAGACCCGTTCGGTCCTGGCGCGAATCGATGCTGCCCTCGCCGAAGCCGGAACAGACCGTGAGCATCTCCTGTCAGCGACCATCTACCTACGCGACATCGCGAACCATTTCGCGCTCATGAACGAGGTGTGGAACGAATGGGTACCCACCGGTCACGCGCCGGCTCGCGCAGCTGTCGAAGCCAAGATGGCGCGCCCCGCCCTACTAGTGGAGATCTCCGTCGTTGCCGCCGTGGCGTAGTTCGCTACGGTTTCGGCAGGCTTTATGTCTTGCTGCCTAGGTTTAGCTATGCCGTGGTAGCTGTTACCGGCCAAGAACGACTTCTCGAAGCCGGTCAGATCGTTGGCCACCCGTCGGAGAACTACGCACGGACCGTTGTCGGAATCGCAGAGGGAACGACCCAGATGTGGTGGCTCGTGGTCGACGGCAAGCGCCCGGGCTACAGCGTCGGCGTCACCTTGGACGAAGCCGCCGAGTTCCTCCGCTCGGTCGGTACAACAGACGCCGTCGCCCTCGATGGAGGCGGGTCCGCCACTCTGGTCGCCGATGACGGTTCCGGTGTGCGCATGCTCAACGCGACCCGCAATCAAACAATCCCCGACCGTGAACGAGCCGTCGCAAACCACCTCGGGCTCGTCCGCCCGAGCCGATGTCTCTAGACGGGCGTTGTCGGTAACTACGACAGCCCGAGCGCGACCGTGCGTTCGGCGATGTTGAGGACCGAGTCGAACTGCGGGAGGTCGCCGACGAGGTCTTCGTTGAAGTAGATGTCGGTCGCCGAACCATATGGCTCGGGCAGGTTCTCAAAGCCGATGCCGATTCCGATCAGCCCCGCCGCACTGGTCATGTTGTTGTCGGCGTCCCAACCGGCCAACCCAGCGATCGTCACCGTCTCTTGGAGGTCGCCTTCGCCGTAGAGCAACGCCATGATCGTTGCTGCGAAGTTGACGCGGCTCGCCCACCACTCGGGGTCGGTGTCGTACCGATCGCGGATCAGCGTCCGGGTAGCTCGCCAGTCGTTAGGGTTTGCTTCGTACCACCCACTGACATCGTCGACGATCGGCGCAACGATGGAGTCGGCCGGTTCGCCAGAGCGGGCGTCGGCGATGAGTGCAGCCACGTCTGGTTCGAAGAAGGCTTGTGCGTACATGTGGGCATAGAAGGCACTCGCATCGACGGCGGGTCCTCGGTTGGTGATCGACGCGAATCGCCTGGCGAGACGCCGTGCTTCGTCTGGGTCGCCTGGCGAGATGAGACCGAAGAGTTCGGTTTCGAGCTGGGCGTCGATCGACCACGCACCTTCGGGGTTCAGTTCCGCGTCGCCGGTCTCGGGAGGTAGGACGCCTTCACGCATAAGGTCTCGCGCCCGCAGGGTCGACACCCATATGTCGCCGTCGAGATGGTCGAGCCACTCATCGCGGATTTGCTCATCGGTCGGTTCGAGGCCGTGGGTCTCCATGATGTGGAGGTCGAGCCATTCGATGTGGGTGTCGTCGTCGGTCGACCATTGGTCCAACAAGACGAGTTCGATCGAGTCGCCCGGTCCGGGTTCGTCGATGTAGATGCCTTCGATCGGAATGCCCGAGTGGTTGGCAACCATCGTGGCCACCCACGAACCGTGCACGGCATCGAGGTACGCGTCGGGGTCGATTGTGGCGGCGGATTCGCCGCTTTGGCCCGACCCGCATGAAGCTAAGAGCACCGCTGCCGCGGCTGCGGCGAAGATGAGGGCGGCTCGGCTACGTTTCACTCCCGCAAGTCTGCCCTGCCGCGTGACCGGTGGCCCGTCAGGTGCAATTCTTCGAAGCCTCAGGACCGGCTCGCGGTCCAATTCCTTCGAAGATGCTCAGCCTGTCGTTCTTCGAAGCCTGAGGACCGGCTGGTGGTCCAATTCCTTCGAAGAACGCGAAACGGATGGAGCCCGAGAGCAGAATCGAACTGCTGACCTACTCATTACGAATGAGTTGCTCTACCAACTGAGCTACCCGGGCGACGTGAAAACGGTAGCAGCTTCGATCGATGGTTCCGCCCAGTGGGCTTACCTTCTGCGCGTTTATGACCGATGATGGAACTATGTCCGGGGACGTCGTCAACCTGGTCCCAGAGCCGGAGCCAGAACATCACGATTGGTTGCTGCACTTTCGCGCTCGGATTGCGACCGACATTGCCGACGGCCGACGCTCCGACATGGTCTTCAGCGATCTCGTTTCGGCAATAGATGATCACATTGACGGTGCTGGCGCTGCCATAGTCACGATCGACGACAGCAACCTGGCCCAGGTTCGGGCCTCTTCACTTCCGCCCCGAATCTCCGGGCTCATGCACTCCGCCCGACGCCGAAACTGGTTCGGTACCTGGGCAGCCGCCATGTCGCGCCAGACACCGGTAACGGTCGTCGATGTGACCGAGAGCAGTCTGTATCGCGAACACCGAGCCCATCTCGTCGACCAGCAACTTGTCGCAGCGAGCGCAGTACCGCTCCGGGGCACGTACCACCGAGTCGTCGGCGCCCTGGTCGCCTACCTTCCACAAGCGCGTTTGCTTACCGACGAGGAGACCGACGTCCTCGAACTCGCAGGCGAACTCGCCGGGCTTGTGCTTCGCCGCGACAGCAACCGCCAAGAGCTACTCGACCGGATCCGCTACGACCCGCTTACCGGACTAGAGAATCGCGATGGTCTCGAAGAGATCCTGCGGCGCGCCCTCAGCACGGTCGGCAACGACGGACCCGGTGTCGGCCTGTTGTTTCTCGACATCGACGACTTGACCTTGGTGAACGATTCGCTCGGTCACACCGCTGGTGACACTGTCATTTCGACAACCGCCAACCGAATCCGCAACGTCCTGATGCGCAGCGACACGGTCGTGCGATTTGGCGGTGATGAGTTCATCGTCGTCTTGGACCGGATCGAATCATGTGCCGACGCCCGCAACGTCGCAGACCGGCTTCGCCGCATCATTGCCGAGCCAATCGAGATCGCCGGAACTCACCTCGTAACTACCGTCTCGGCCGGCATCACGATCGGTCATGCCTCTACCGATCCGCTCGACCTCATCGACGAGGGACACGCCGCCGTCGTCCGCGCCAAGCAGAGCGGCCGTGGATCAACCGCAGAGCACGACCGCATACTCGACACGGGAGCCGGTGCACGACTGAGCCGCGAGGTGGAGATCCGGACCGCCTTTGCTGATGACCAGTTTCTTCTTCACTGGCAGCCCAAGGTCAACGTTGCGACACGCGAGATCGTCGGGGCCGAGGCCCTCGTGCGATGGCGTCACCCAGAAATGGGGATCGTCAGCCCCGATGAGTTTCTCAGGACTGCCGAACGAGCCGGACTTACCTCAGAGTTGAGCGACTGGATTGTTCGCACTGCGGTGAGCGAAGCGAAGGGTCTCGTTGCGGCCCACCCGAACTTCAGCGTGGCGATCAATCTCCCGGCGACTGAATTTGAGCGCCTCGACATCGTTGAGATGATTACAGCAGCGCTCGCCGAAGTCGAACTCGATCCTCGCCACATCATTCTCGAACTCACCGAATCGGTCCTCGCGGCCAAGTCGGTGATCACGCAACTGCATGCGCTGCGAGATGCTGGCCTCCGAGTGGCTATCGACGACTTCGGAACCGGCTACTCCTCGCTGGCGTACGTACAACAACTTCCGGTACAGATCGTGAAGATCGATCGAGCCTTTCTTACCGGGCTCAAATCCGATGGGAGCGGAGCTCCCGTGCTGGCCGCAGCGATCGCTATGGCACAGGCGCTTGGACTATCGACTATCGTCGAAGGGGTCGAGGAAGACCCTCAAGTTGAAGGTCTGGAGACTCTCGGCGCGGACTGGGCCCAGGGATACCTATTCTCGGAGCCAGTTCCCCACCGAGCACTACTTGCAATGTTGGCTAACGTCGACGAATAAGAATCTTGTACCACCGGCGTTCGAGGATGTGCAGCGCCGCCGCAACTGCATCGTCTAGCGCATCGGAGTCGACGTGGTAGTCGGGGGAAACAAAGTCTTCGGCAGCCCAGATGAGATCGACCAAGGTGTAGACCCGAGCGGTCGCCGTATCGATCTCGGCACGAACCTTGCCAGGCTTCTTCTCTGCGTCTGATGCAAGCGAACGTACGACAGCAAAGGCGGTGTCGACGTCGGTGACATCCTGACCCCAGGACACAGTCACTTGGAGATGACGACCTACGGGCTCGCCCGCGGCGTTGACTTGCGGAAGCGGAACGATCTCGAGGATGACATAGCGACTGTCCTTTTCGGACTCGAAAAGGACCCGATGATCGGTCTCTCGTGACGAGAGGTCCATGGCGAGATAGCCACGTTCGGTCACCGCGGCGATGCAGCCACTGAGCACGAGTTCGTCGACTCGCGTGTCCCACTCGAGGCGGCGCTTGCGGACAACGGATTTCTCGACCATCTCCTCGAAGTTCTTGTCGTGCTTGGAGAGTGCTGGTTCAGAGGGGGTGACCGGTTCGTCGGTCGCAAGATCGACGATCGGGTTCACCTCGTCGTCAGTTTGGGAGGGCAGCTCAGAATCGATTTCGTCATCGGTTGATGACAGATCGTCCTCAGAGGTGGAGGGCATGGCGGTAGCCGATGCTGTTGTCGTGTGCGCCGCAGGCCCCGAGAGCGCAGCTGCGAGACTCTCGTGTCGAGAGATCGCCGGAAGCGGCTCGCGTTCCTCGGCCGATTCGAGTGACGACCGTGCAGATGCCATCGCTTCCATCGCTATCGATGGCGCAACGGTGGATCCGCTCAGTCCGTTGCCCTCGCGCGCATCGGCGCTGAAGAGGCCGGTGAGGGAGCGTTTTGGTTCTTGTTTCTGTTCCGGCGCTGACACGTTGGACGGAGACGCAGGTGACTCAGGTGCAGTGCTTGCAGCAATCGGCGCTGTCGCATCGGCTTGGGCGTTCGTGCCACTTGGCGCCGCGAGGAGGATTTGCAGGACTGCGTGCTCATCGATGAACAACCAGTCGGGCAAACCGTCCCACCACACGAGCGAATGCGCGATTCGCTCACCATCGCGAACGCTCTGCAACACAGCGCGCATCGGCATCGGGCCGACGGGCAGGTCGTCGACGACGACGAAGGTCGAATTCACGTCAAGATCAGGGAGTTGCTCGGTCACCAATGTTCGATCCTCCCCTTTCCAACTCGACGTGTCATTTCCACATAACTTTCATTTGACAAGTCGACGAATCCACAGCTGTCGTTAGCTCGTCGCGCGTCAACAGAGTCCTATCGGCCGGGTATCCCCCAATTCTGAGAGTTAGAACACCGGAATTCCGGGCGTTTCAGCGCTACATGACCTCTAGCCTGACCACGTGATTCCTCTGATTTGCATCGATGTTGACGGAACGCTCGTGGGAGCTAGCGGCGAAGTTACAGAGGAGGTGTGGAACGCACTAGATGCGGCGCGTAAGCGAGGCCAACATCTTGCGCTGTCAACGGCCCGAGGTGCATTCGGTGCCTCGTGGGATATGGCGCAACGCCTGGACCCCGACGGATGGCATGTTTTCCATGCCGGCGGGGCGGTCGTGCACGCTGGTACGGGCGAGGCAAAGGGTGACTCGCTCGACGACGATCTGCTCGATGTTTTGATCGATGCAGCCAATAGCAACGATTGGATCCTCGAGGTCTACTCGCCCAATGGCTACGTCGTCGAGAGCGATGCAGCGGCCTCGGTCGACCATGCTGCCCTCATGGGTGTGCCGTTTGAAGTCGGCGACTTCGCCAGCTTCCGAGAGAACAACCCACGCATCGTGCGAGCGCAGTTCGTCGTCGACGTAGACCAGATCGAGGCGGTTACCTCCATCGTCGAACCCTTGGGTCTCGTCGCCACATCGGCCACATCGCCGATCATGGCGGGAACCGCCTTTGTATCGGTCACTCCCCCTGGAGTTACCAAGGCGTCGGGCATCGCTCACATCTGCGACGCACTGGGCCTCTCCATCGATCAGGTGATGATGGTCGGTGACGGTTTGAACGACTTGCCCGCCATCGAGGCGGTCGGCCATCCAGTCGCGATGGGCAACGCCGAGGACGCGGTGAAGGCCGCTGCCGCCCATGTTGTTGCCGATGTCGAAAACGATGGACTCGTCGAAGCACTCGAGCTATCTGTGACACTCTAGAGATCGGCCGCCCCAGGACCGGCACAAACTAGTGTCTGTCTAATGACTGAGGAGCAGGCACCGCCAGAAGTAACTCCTGCTTCCGCGCAGATGCCCGGTTGGGTGCCCAGGGCGGTTGGATTGTTCTGGCTCGGCCTGGTCGTCATTTGGGTACTGCAGCGGCTGTTTGAGAGTCTGTCGGGCTTTCTCGTCACGCTGCTCATCTCCCTCTTCTTCTCCTTTGCGCTCGAACCTTCGGTTAACTGGCTCGAACGCAAAGGTCTCAGACGCGGGGCTGGGACCCTCCTCATGTTCTTGGTGGCCGTGCTTGCGGTCGCCGCGCTGAGCTTCGTTGTGGGTACGGCCCTCGCTGAACAAACGCAGAGCTTTGTCGACGATGCACCCGCCCTTATCGATGATCTGGAGGACTGGCTACGCCGCAACGTGGACGACAGCATCGAGCTCGATGAGGCACGCGATCAGTTCCTCAACGACGACGGTCTCGGGCAACAGCTCACCGGCTTTGCCGACAACGCCGTCGGCTTTGGCGCAACGATCGTCGGGCTCATCTTCGACCTCTTCACCGTTGCGCTGTTCACGTTCTACCTCACCGCCGACGGCCCTAGATTCAGACGTACGATATGTGCTCGCCTGCGACCCGAACGCCAACGACGCATCCTGGGAATCTGGGACCTCGCCATCCAAAAGACCGGCGGCTACATTCTCAGTCGCACGGTGCTTGCATCCATTTCCTCATTGGTCACCTGGGTTGCCTTCTCCCTGATCGGCGTGCCCTTTCCACTCGCTCTGGCGATATGGGTCGGCATTGTGAGCCAGTTCGTGCCGGTGGTCGGTGTCTATATCGCCGGCGCCCTTCCAGTCGTATTGACCCTGCTCGAATCACCACCACTCGCACTTTGGGCGCTGTTGTTTATGCTCGGCTACCAGCAGGTCGAGAACTATCTGCTCGCACCTCGAATCGATTCACGGACGCTGAAGATCCACCCCGCAGTCTCCTTTGGCTCGGTTCTGGCGGGTGCCGCCGTACTTGGCCCCGTTGGCGCACTCCTGGCGCTCCCGGCAGCGGCCACTGCCCAGGGCCTCATCTCGGCATCGGGTGAACGCTACGCAATTGAAGAGGGTCCGCTCACTCGGCTCGGACCGATGCCCGACGTCGAGACTCCCGCAAACGTCGTGGCGGCAACGCTACCGGTCCACGACTTCGACGGGGATGGATCCGACGATCTCTCCGAGGCCGTCAATCCGTCTGCCACTCCGCTCACCGAAGAGGAATAGCCGACCGCCCGTTCTTCGAAGGATGCGGAACGTCCAGCGGTCCCAACTCTTCGAAGAATGCCAGCGGTTGTTCTTCGAAGGATGCGGAACGTCCAGCGGTCCGGAAACTTCGAAGAATGTCTAAGGTTCGGCCGAAAACGTGAGATGCCCGGAGCCGAAGCCCCGGGCATCTCTATTGTCTTTGTTCGATCCGTCGCTAGGCGAAACGCCTCGTTGCGATTATTGGATCTTGATCTCGATATCGACACCTGCCGCAAGGTCGAGACGCTGAAGCGAATCAACCGTCTTTGGCGAAGGCTCGACGATGTCGAGGAGACGCTTGTGGATGCGCATCTCGAAGTGCTCGCGTGAATCCTTGTCTTTGAACGGACCCCGGACCACCGTGTAGCGATGCTTCTCGGTGGGAAGTGGGATTGGGCCACGAACATCGGCCTGGGTCCGACGCACCGTTTCAACGATCTGCTTGGTTGCTTGATCGATTTGGGTGTGATCGT
>CAYTUB010000037.1:0-29008 GCA_964441145.1 uncultured Acidimicrobiales bacterium | reverse complement strand
TGAGCATGCCGTCGAGGCCGATGGGCATGTTGAAGGCAATTCCGAAGTCGGAGCGAAGGATCTCACCTTCGGCGCTGAAACCAGCTCGGGTGACCTCGTACCCGTCGACCACGACGCCGTGGAAGTCGAGGTCGAACGTGACCGACTTGGTAACGCCGTTGATGGTGAGATCGCCGGTGAGGGAGCTATTGGTTACTCCCGTGGAGGAGAAGGTCATCTGCGGGTTGGCTTCGACACCGAAGAAGTCGGTGCTTTGAAGGTGGCCGTCTCGATCGGCGTTGTTGGTATCGATCGAGGACAGCTCGACGGTTGCTGAAACCGAGCTCGCTGTCTGGTCTTCTGCAATGGTGAGCTCGCCAGAGAACGAGTTGAACTGACCGCGGACTTTGGAGAGTCCAAGGTGGCGGACGGTGAAGCCGACCGAGGAGTGAGAAGGCTCGATGGCCCAGGTTCCGGGGGTAAGGGTTTCTGACATGTCTTTGCTTTCGTGTAGAGAAGCCACGAGGGCTTTAGTTCAATACTTAACTACCTTAGTTTAACTTTAAACTATTCCCACCCAGGTGCGGATATGATCGGTGACATGTCCCAGACCGAGTGGCTCGACCCCACCGAGATGCGACTCTGGCGCGCCTTCCTCGCCTCGTCGTCGAGCGTGACCTCAACACTCGACAGTGAGCTAAAGGCCTCGACCGGAATTTCAATGGACGACTACGAGATGCTCGTGCATCTCAGCGAGGCCCCCGACGAACGGCTTCGCATGAGCGAGCTTTCAACCATGCTCATGCATTCCAAGTCAAGACTCACCCAGCGAGTGGACCGCCTGGTGGCCAAAGGCTGGGTCGAGCGGGTTAAGTGCGACGAGGACGCCCGCGGCACGTGGGCTGCCCTAACGAAAGATGGAATGACCGCTATCAAGAACGCGGCACCACAGCATCTCCAACACGTTCGAGAGAATTTCATCGACCACTTCACACCAGAGGAACGCAACGTGGTGATGGCTGCCCTAGAACGGATCGCCGACATCGCTCGAGACTGACCGGCCCCAAGGATTTCCAGTATGATGACAACCATTCTGGACTAAATGTCAACTGTCCTTGACATGATGACATACGCGGAATAGATCCCAAGCCTGGACGAACTCATTACCGCTCGGATGGGTCTCTACCTCTTGCTACTCACCTTTCTGAGCGCAGGCCTTGCAAGAGCTCACTGGGACCTCCGTGACTCCATCGGCGACGCTTCGAGTGGCGGCTTTTCGGGCGGCTTCGCCGAAGGCGCAACGTGGGGAATCATCGTGGCTCCCATTGCGCTCATCGCCGGCGTCTTAGTCGGGGTCGCCACCGTGTTCTTCAAGGGACGCCGCGCCCAAGGCGAGGAGGCCCTCTAGGCGTCAAGGCACGAACTAACCGTCGTCGGAGCCCGGGCCGTCTCGCATGACGGGATGAGGGTTGAGCCTGCGGCGTCGCGTTCGTCGCTTCGGCACCATGGAGCGCATCTCTTCGAGCTTGCCAAAGCACAAGAGCTGATCGTTCTCCTCGAGGATGAGCGATGGCTTCGGGTTCGGAATCACAGTGGTTCCACGTTCAACGGTGAGCACACGAATATCGCGCTCATCGAGACCGCTCTCCCCCAACGGACGGCCCACAAACGAGCCGTCCTCTCGGACCTGAAGTTCGGCTACGCCATATCCGCTCGACATCGACAAGCGCTGGCGAACATCGAGCTCAGGAAAGGCCACCTGGACATCGACAAAGTCGATCACCATGCGGGCGATGTCTTGGCCGGTGGCTCGCTCGATGCCTTGGAGCCCTGGCGAGGAGTTGACCTCCATCACCAACGGCCCACGGTCGCTCTCCAACAGGTCAACTCCGGCAACGCGCAACCCCATGACCTGCGCTGATCGCACTGCCGCACGTTCGTAGTCGGGGCTCAACGAGATGGATTCGGACTGCCCGCCGCGGTGCAGGTTCGAACGGAAATCACCAGAAGTGGAACTGCGGCGCATCGCCCCCACCACCTGATCGCCGACCACGAATGCCCGAACGTCGGTGCCCGAACTCTCCTTGACGAACTCCTGTACCAACACGTTCTGACGCGTTGCCTGGAGCGTCTCGATCATGGCCTGAGCGACCGCGAGGTCGGGGGCCAGCATCACTCCGATGCCGTGTGTGCCTTCGAGCAGCTTGATCACTACCGGGGCACCGCCCACACGTTCGATAGCAGGCAAGATGTCGGCACGGTCGCGCACGAACGTTGTGGCCGGCATGCCCACATGATGGCGAGCCAAGATCTGATGCGCGTGCAACTTATCTCGACTGTTGCGAATGCCAGCCGAGGTGTTCGGCGTGTACACATCCATCTGTTCGAACTGGCGCACGACCGCTGTGCCGAAGTACGTCACCGACGACCCAACTCGCGGCAGCACCGCGTCGTAATCGGAGAGCTGATTGCCCGAATATTGCAGATCGGGTACGTCGCCAGCGAGATCGATGGCAAAGCGCAACGTGTCGAGGATTCGCACCTGATGACCCGCAGCGACAGCAGCAAGCTTTAGCCGCTGCGTCGAATAGCTGCGGGGCTCTCTAGAAAGGATGGCGAGCCTCACTACACTCCTGCTATTCGAGACGGTCGGAAAATGGTTCACTGCATTGAAGCAGTGAAGCATCATGATCGCACGAGGAGACAGAACGTGCCAGAACGACAGCACTTCACAATTGGCGAAACAGATATCGCGCCGGGAACTCGCGCCCACGTGGAACTCCCGGTGTCTCGGTTGTTCACCGGCGCCGAAGTGGCCATGCCCGTCACCGTGCTTCACGGTGCCGAGGATGGCATCACGATGTGGATCAACGCAGCGATTCACGGCGATGAAATCAACGGTGTAGAAATCGTCAATCGCGTCCTTAGCCAACTCGATCCAAAGCAGATGCGTGGAACACTGCTGGCCGTCCCGGTAGTGAACGTGCACGGCTTTATGAGCGGCGACCGATACCTGCCTGACCGCCGAGACCTGAACCGGTCATTTCCCGGCTCGAGTAAGGGATCGCTCGCCTCTCGCATGGCCAACTTGCTCATGACCGAAGTTATTTCGCATTGCTCTGTAGGCATCGACCTTCACACGGCCAGCGACAACCGAACCAACCTGCCGCAGATTCGAGCGAACCTTGACGACGCGGAGACTCGCACTCTGGCCGAGGTCTTCGGCGCCCCGCTGATCATCAATTCGAAGAACCGGTCAGGCACATTGCGTCAGGCTGCCGTGAAGGAGGGCAAGTCGGTCCTGTTGTACGAAGCCGGGGAGCCTCTCCGATTCAACCGCCTCTGCATCGACACCGGCGTTGCTGGCGTCCGGCGAATTCTTCGCCACCTCGGGGTAGCCGACTGGGACGGCCCCGAGCCGGGGCCGGTGGCAGAGTCGCGTAGCTCAGCGTGGGTGCGGGCCAGCCAAAGCGGGGTGGCTCGCATTGACGTGGAGATCGGCGAAAGCGTGACCGAGGGCCAACAGATGGGGACCATCATCGACGCGTTCGGAAAGCGTCTCAGCACAATCAAGGCCCGGCGCACGGGGCTGGTGATCGGCCGCACCCTTTATCCGCTGGTCAACCAAGGCGATGCGCTCGTACACGTCGCATCGCTCGAATCCGAGGGCGAATCTGCGGCCCAGTCGTAGAGGACCGATCTCAAGTTTGCGGTCGTACGCACCGAAGCCCCCTAGATGGACAGTGGGGAAATTCAGGCAGTATCTGCTCAGCCCGGAGACGCTACGTCAACGAGCGCCCTTCAGCGGGTAGCCATCAACAAGGTTGAGGTCCTCAACGACCGGCTCGTGCCGGGTTCGGATGGGTCGATCGAGAATGTAGTCATCGCAAACAATGCGGTGACGATCATCCGTTCGGTAGACCTCAAGGGACGGGTTCGCATTTCTCGGTCGAACGTTCATGTTGGTGGGGTCAGCTGCAAGGTTCTCCTCGCTGGCCTCGAAGCTCGGATCGATACGGTTCGCCACCTCGTTGGCGGCGATAGTCCCGTTCACGGTGCACTCTTTTTGACCAAACAACGCAGCGCGCCCGTGAAGTTCTACAAGTCGATGGCGCTCGGGTCGCCAAAGTCAGTCGTGCAATACCTCATTGAAGAACACTGCGCGACACCCACAAATCCCAAGATCAACTCGCTGACCAAAGAGCTGGACGGAATGTTCCTGCCCTTTGAAAAGCTCTCGGGCCGCGCTGCGTAACAAACGCCGCTAGGGCGCCAATACGTTCATTGCCACAAGTGCCCGCGCGTGACACGTTGGCCACTGCGTGTTTGGCCGTGTGGCTTCCCACCAAACCTTGGTCACCTCGTCTTGGACGTCAGCGGGAACGAGGTGCGGCAGCACGCCGTCGTACTCGGGGAAGCCAGCGAGCACGGTGGCTGCGTTCCATGTGGCCGGAACCCACTGCACGCCGCCAAAGAAGCCGTTGCCCGTGTTGATGGCGTGGTTGTTCGTGGACTCGCAGAACAACAGGGCGTCCAACCCAACGTCGGTCAGCAATGGCCATCCAAACGCGTTCGTTCCTTGTGGAGCTTGAGATGCTGGAACCGGAGGTCCCGCGGGTGGCAGCACATCGCTCGGGTCGTTCGGATCGGCCGGAGGGTCAGCCGGAGGCGGATCATCGATGACCTCTTCGACGATGACCGAGTTGGCGAAGTCTCGCTCACAAGTTCGGTGATCGTCCCCATCGGCAATGTCACAGACATCACGGTCGCCGGGGCCGCCGCTAAGGGTGTCGTCGCCAGCATCGCCATCGAGGGTGTCATTGGCGCGTCCGCCAGCGACAAAGTCGTTTCCGTCATCTCCGGAGATCAGGTCAGATGCCTTGCCACCGTAAATCTCGTCGTTACCGGGACCGCCGGCCAGCGTGTCGCCCTTCTTTTGGCCGCGGATAACGTCATTGCCTTCGCCACCAAAGATCACGTCTCTGCCGTCGTTGCCCTGAATATCGTCATCGCCAGATTCGCCCGAGATGCGGTCTGGGCCACCGCTACCGCGGATGCTGTCGTCGCCGCTATCGCCGACCAACCGGTCCGCGCCCGGGCCGCCGTCAGCAACGTCATCGCCGCTGCCGAGGGTGATGTCGTCTTCGCCTGGTCCGCCGTCGACCCAATCGTCTCCGGTTCCGGCGTTAACGATGTCGGCACCATTGCCGCCACAGATCACGTCGTCGGCACCAGCGCCGGTGAGAACGTCGTTGCCGCCCAGCCCAACCATGAAGTCACGAGTGGTGTTTCCACCGGTCAAGACGTCGACCCCTTCGGTACCAATCTGCACCCGGAACCCTTGAGCTTCGGCTTGGTCGGCGGTCAGGCCCATGCATTCGACGACGCTGGATTGAGCCCCGGCGGGGGCTGCGACAATGGCGGTGCTCAAGAGTGCTGCAGCGAGAAGAGCCGCACGGTAAGCAGAAACTGACATGTGGTTGGTGTCCTTCAGTCGGTCGATCGGGAACGATCGAACCGCTCGGAGTCAGGCGCAATAGCGCGCTTCAACTCATAAACGGTACCAGTCCGTAACCAAATCGCAATATACGGGCGGCGTGACACCTGTTGCTCTTCTCCCTCTCATTCTCTCGCTCGGTCTCTGCTGTGAAGTCGGCTGTTGTCCTCCGCTATTGTCCGACATGGCCTCGCAGACGGGCTCAACGACGACCAGTGGGGCGAATGGACCGACTCCTTTGAGTCGCACCACGGGTGAGACGGCTAGCCAACGGGGTTCACGCCGCTAGGCGCCTGCGGCTACAGATCGGCTACGAAATCGAGGACGGTCTGTTGCTGGTCCTCGTTGAATCCATAGATAAGGCTGGATCCCTGATTTAGATCGGGCGTGACCACCATCATCTGCGAGTTGGCCCGCACACCAAAGGCTTGCCACGTGGCAAAGGACGGGTCCCAGAGCAGGGTTACGTCTTCGAGCCCACCGCTCTCTCGGAATTCGCGAGCGAAGGGAAAGTCGTCTTGGGTTCCAAGTCCGATGATCTGGATCTTGTCTGAATTCTCTTGCGCAAACTGCGCAACGTCGTCGGCCTCAGCGCGACACGTCGGTCAATGCGGAGAGAAGAACCACAGCAAGACCGGACGATCGCCCGTCACTTGCGCTCGAAGCGACGAGATCGACCCGTCGGCAACATCGAGAACCTCGAAGTCGACCACTTGATCTGCCGGTTGTAGCAACGGCAGGTTTGCCGCCGCTGCTGCCTCAGCTTCGCTAACAGCACTTGATTCGGCCGCATCGGGGGCTGCGGCGTTACCGCTAGAAACTGAGTCAGCGCCGCCGCCACAAGCAGCAAGACCAATGGCGCATGCACCAAGGCCAAGACCTACTCGACGACGAGCCTTCGAAACGAGGAAATGTTGGTTAGACACGAAGTTAGATTGTCGCACCTTGTCGGCGCTCAGAGGCGGCACTCACGCTGCTTCTATCGCGTTTCTTACCGTCTCGTCAGAAACGGAAGTCAACAAAGTCAGCGAGCGGTGCTCTCTCGGTGCGGAGTTCGTTGACCTTTTCGGCGGTGTCTTCGTAGCCGAGGGCGAGCGCCACGATCACCTTGTGCTCAGCGGGCAGACCAAGAGCGTCGTGCACCACCGACTCGTACTCTCGCCACGCTGCTTGGGGGCAGGTATCTAGTCCGTGTTCGCGGGCCAAGGTCATGATGTTGCCCATAAACAGCCCGAGGTCGAGCCACCCGCCATAGCTCATCGTCTCGTGCATCGAGAAGACCATGCCGACGGGGGCGCCGAAGAACTCATAGTTCTTGCGGTGTTGGGCAGCCATCTTGTCGTGCTGTCCCCGTTCGATCCCGAGAAGTCCGTACATGTCCCAACCGATCTTGCGACGACGAGCAAGGTAGGGCTCGACGAACTCGCTCGGGTAGTACTTGTCGTCGGTCGCCGAGTTCCCATCGTCAAAGGCCGACTGGACCGCGTCGATGAGGTCGCGTTGCGCCTGGCTTTGGAGCACCGTCACCAGCCACGGCTGAATGTTTGTGCCCGATGCGGCTCGCGACGCATCTCGCAGGATCGTTTCGATCGTCTCGCGCTCTACCGCACGATCGGTGAAGGCTCGGATAGAACGGCGGCTGGTAACGGCTTCGGTGGCGCTCATAGCCATGGGTGTGGCCTCGCTTTCGTTAGCGGTCGTTTTATTGGGCGGTGACGAAATCGATCATCTGCTCGACGGCACCGACCATCGGCACCTCTAAATCCTTGAAGGTCGAGACTCGGCCGAGGAGTCGCTTCCAGAAGATGCCGGGCTCGCCGGTCGCACCGAAGTGTGCCATCACCCCGAGCTTCCAATCCTGACCCTTTGGGATCTCCGGCCATGCATCTACACCTGCGACCTCGGGCCGAATGGTCTGCCAGACATCGACATAGGGATGCCCAACGATCAACACGTCGGGGTGCGAGATCGTTGCGGCGATGCGCGACTCCTTGCTCCCGTCGACGAGGTGATCGAGCAAGATCGCAAGCCGGCGACCGCCGCGTGCATCGAACCGGGCAACCCGGTCGGCGAGGTCATCGGCCCCATCGAGTTGCTCGACGACAACCCCCTCGACGCGCAGGTCATCGCCCCACACCTTCTCGATCAGTTCAGCATCGTGGATGCCCTCGACCCAGATACGACTGGCGCGTGCCATCCGAGCCGGCGTCGCTCCCAAGTCAACCGATCCCGATGCGGTGATCGTCGGTTCCGCGGGAACCTCGTGCACCGTCGGCTGGCGAAGGGTGATGGGCTTGCCGTCGATCATGAAGGCTCCGGGCCGCGGAACAATCGTGTGGTCGCGACCGTGACGATCCCGGATCACGACCTGCTGGGGCTTGAAGGACAGAATCGCGCCAACGCGCCCGGACGCCCGATGTTCGATGACCACGCCCATCGCAGCAGCAACAGACCGATACTCGGGTTTGCGATGTCGGGGACCATCGAGGTCGATTGGTTCGGAGAGGATGCCGTCGCCCACTCGCCCAAACTAACCGATCGCAACCCGCCACCCCGCCCATCTTCTGGGAGCCGGATTAGAGTTCGGACACCATGGGGTCATCTATTGCCGGACGTGTTCTTGGAACCGACGACGCTACGCCACTCGAGTTTTGGGTTGCGGTGGCTGAAGGTTCGGTGTTGCAACTCGACGATGTAGTCGCACTCGATCGGGTGCTTCCGACCGGAGAGAAGATCTCGATCTACGGCATCGTCAACCAGGTCCGTGCCCGTCACGAAGGTGCCACCTTTGACAGCGATGTGTTCTTGATCGCCGACGGTGTATTGCCCGCCGAAGTAGCCGAAGCGGCGCTGGTTCAGGTCACCAGGGTTGTGCCCGAGGTGTTCGTACCTCCATTGCCTGGCACGGCGGTGCGCGTGGCCACCGACAAGGAGCGAGATGCCGCCCTCGACTTCGACAACGTTGAACGTCGACTCCCGGCAGGTCTCAGTCGGGAAAACGAGCCGATCTTCCTCGACCTCGACTTCATCGACGGATCCAAGGGCGCCCACATCAACATCAGCGGTATCTCGGGCGTTGCGACTAAGACCAGCTACGCCACGTTCTTGTTGTACTCGCTGTTCAACTCCGGCGTCCTCGGCCCAGAGGCGGCCAACACCAAGGGAGTGATCTTCAATGTCAAAGGCGAGGATCTGCTCTTTCTCGACTCGGCGAACGCGCACCTCACCGCCGATCAACGAGCACGCTACGCGCACCTCGGCCTCGAACCCTCGCCGTTTCGCAGCGTCGGCATCGTCGCTCCTCCACGCCGCAACGACCCCAACGCTACCCCGGCGACCGGAGCCCGAACCGTCGGCGTCTCCCCGTTCTTTTGGACGCTCGATACGTTCTGCCGATCGGCACTACTGCCCTTCCTGTTCGTCGATGCCGAAGACGAACGCCAGCAATACACGATCGTCGTGCAGGCGGTCACCGCCCAGTTGTCGGCCGCCGCCCGCGGCGAGCCATCGCCCGATGGAGCCGTGCGCATCGATGGCGTCACCGTGCGAACGTTTCGTCAACTCGTCGAGCTCATCGAGACCAAGCTGTTGCCCGACGACCCCGACGAAACCGCTGATCAACGCTGGACCGGTCGTGCGGTTAGCGGAGGCAGTATCAACGCTTTCGTTCGTCGTCTGAACTCCGCCGTGCGCCATGTCGAGCATCTCATTCGAGCAGACATCGCCGACGCGCCGAACTTCGCTCTCGACCTCGACCGGAATCAGCTGACCGTCATCGACATTCACCAACTGCACGACCGAGCCAAGCGCTTCGTCGTGGGCGTGGTGCTGCGCCAAGCTTTCGACGCCAAGGAAGCGTCCGGGGTGGCCAAGCCCCTGCAATTCATCGTGCTCGACGAGTTGAACAAGTACGCGCCGCGCGATTCATCGAGTCCGATCAAGGAGATCCTTCTCGACGTCGCCGAACGAGGTCGTTCGCTGGGCATCATCTTGATCGGCGCTCAGCAAACGGCCAGCGAAGTAGAACGCCGAGTGGTCGCGAACTCGGCGATTCGCGTTGTCGGTCGTCTCGATACCGCCGAGGCGGGACGCGACCAGTACGGGTTCCTGCCGGGCGTGCAGCGTCAGCGAGCCACAATCCTCAAACCCGGCACGATGTATGTGAGCCAGCCCCGTCTACCAATCCCGCTGCTGGTGGAGTTTCCTTTCCCCGCATGGGCAACCCGTTCAGCCGAAGCCACCCGAGCAGACGTCGACCACGGCGAGGACCCCTTCGACGGTCTCTAGCCGAGGAGTTCCACGCCGGGACCTTCGAGTTCGCCGGTGACATCGCGTTGGTTGAGAGCCATCAGCAGGCTCTCGCCCGGGCCGGTGATCTCCGGTCCAGTTCCCGACGACCACTCCATATCAGTCGCCACGAATCGAGGAACGGTGTCGTGCTTCTTGGCATATTCAGCAACGCTGTGGTCGAGCGACATTTTGAGGACTGCAGGGTCGAGTGCACCCGGCAACCCGAGAGGGCGACGGATGTCTTGGGTATGCACAGCGGTGTCGGCGACCATCGAGGCCTCGGAGAACGGTCGCATCTTCTTTGCTGCGTTGGCTCGCAGGCTCTTCGAAATTGCGGGTCCGCCTTTTTCGCCGAACTGGGCGCCCATGGTGGCGATAAACCCGTCGGGGTCTTTCCGGTTCTTGGCCATCCCCGCTGCCAAAGCCATGGGCGATGACTCCACGAGGCTGACCAGATGTCCGGCTACCTCGACCGCGCTCCACCGGTCACATAGCGACGGTGACGCAAGCTGTTCGTCCGACATACCGTCGAGCATGTCTGCGAAGTCATTTCGCGCCTTGGCTAGTACGTTCCATTCAGCCATCTGTCCTACCTTTATGTGCCACGGAGTCGAGACACTACCGGGGAGCCGGAGTGGTGAAAACAAGATGCGCTGCGAGGCTCGGCATCTCCTTTAGGTAGCGTCGGTGCATGCGCCTCCTGCACACCTCCGATTGGCATGTCGGAAAGACGATTCGTGGGCATTCCCGACACGATGAACACGCCGCGGTGCTCGACGAGATCGTCGCAATCACCGATGAGCAACAGGTCGATGTGGTCTTGGTGGCCGGGGACATTTTCGAGAGCTCCGCTCCGGCGCCTGAGTCTGAAGCATTGGTGTATCGGACCTTGCTCCGGCTGGCTGAGACCGCTGGACACGTCGTGGTGATCTCCGGGAACCACGACAATGCCCGTCGCCTTCACGCCGTGACTCCCCTATTCGAACTCGGCAACGTCGATCTCTTGAGCGAAGCCGTGTCACCCGATGCTGGTGGCTTCCGTCGTCTTGCCATCGGCGACGAGTCGCTCAACCTTGCGCTGCTGCCCTTCGTCTCCCAACGCGGAATCATTCGCGCGGCCGACTTGATGGAAGGCGCAGCTTTCGAAAACGCGAACGTGTACGCCGATCGCCTCCGGGTACTCATCGAGCTGTTGACGTCGGGTTTCGACACCGACTCAGTGAACGTCGTGATGGCCCATGCCTTTGTTCTTGGTGGCACCGCCGGCGGAGGCGAACGCAGCGCCCATCTCGTCGAGGAGTACGCGCTGACCGCCCAAGCGTTCCCGGCCACGGCCTCATATGTGGCGCTCGGACATCTCCACCGGCCACAAAAGATCGCTGGACCAGCGCCCATTCACTATTGCGGATCCCCACTCCAGCTCGACTTTGGCGAGCAACGCCAAGCCAAGCAGGTGAACATCATCGACGCCGTTGCTGGGACACCTTCCGCTGTCACCGCCGTGCCGCTGACCTCTGGACGCGGCCTGCAAACCGTGACCGGAACGCTCGCTGAGCTACGAAAGATCCACGGTGACCTCGGCGATGAGTGGCTTCGTGTCCGTGTCGATGAACCCCGCCGCTCCGATCTCGCCGACGATGTTCGGGCGCTACTGGGCGCTGGGGTCGTCGATGTCGAGGTATTGCAAACAGCCGACGCCGAGCCTGTCCACCGAGAACGCCGCCTCGGGCGAGACCCTCTGGAGTCGTTCAGCGAATTCTTAGATGAGCAGGGCATCGATGATGACCGCCTCAAAGCCATGTTCGTCGAGTTCCTCGAAGACACCGAAGCGCCCAGCTGATGCGACCAATTCGCCTAGAGATGCAGGGGTTCGCTGCCTTTCAAGAACAGACCGTGATCGACTTCGATGGCCTCGACCTCTTTGCGCTGGTGGGGCCAACGGGAGCGGGCAAGTCGACGATCGTCGATGGCATCGCCTTTGCCCTTTACGGCTCGGTCGCTCGATACAAGTCGACAAACCTGGTGGCCCCGGTCATCAACCAGTTGGCCAACGAAGCTCGCATCCGCCTCGACTTCAGCGTCGGTGACCAGCACTACAACGCGACTCGGATCGTTCGACGAACCGCCAAAGGCGCATCGACGAAGGAAGCTCGTCTCGAACGCGGCGACGAGGTCATCGCCGGAAATGCTCGAGAGCTCGATGCGGCCGTCGAGGATCTACTCGGGCTGGATTTCGATCAGTTCACCAAGACGGCCATTTTGCCGCAGGGCGAGTTCGCACGATTGCTTACCGAGAGTGCCGAGACTCGCCAGGCACTACTTCGCCGCCTCCTAGCCATGGAACGGTTTCGGGTAATGGGTACTCGAGCTCGTGAGCGTGCCCGCGACGCGACGGTCAAGCGTGATGCGTTGATCGAACAACTCGGAGACCGAGAACCGGTGACCGATGACGACCTGGCCGCAGCCCATGTTCACATCGAGAAGTTGGAGGTTCTTCGAGTCGATCTCACTGCTGCGGTCGACGCCCAGCACGCGACGCGTGAGCGCGAACATCAACTCACAGAAGAATTGCGAGCCACCGAAGCCAACGCGGCTCTGCTGAAGTCGGTGAAAGCTCCGACGGGCATCGCCAAAATCGCGAACCGCATCGAGACGCTCGCTACCGAACGGGAGCAGGCCCGGGCAGATGCCGAGGAAGCAGCGACGGCCCAACAACAGGCCCGAGACGCACTCGACGAACTCGATTCGGTCGCTGACCTGGAACGACGAAGCGACCTTCACGCCGATGCCAAACGGCTGGCCCGCGAAGTGAAGGCGGCCACAAAGACCGCAACGGCTACCACCAAGGCGCTCGCTGCAACGACCAAGATCCACGACGCGGCGCTAGAGGATCTACAGACAGCGACCGTGGCACTCGACGATGCAAAGGTCCGGTCCGGAGCGGCGGGGCTCATCGACATGTTGGCCGTAGGCGAACCGTGCCCGGTGTGTTCTGAGACGGTTCGATCAATCCCCGACCACGACCCGCACACCCTACTCGTTGCGGCACAGGGCGCCTTGGAGTCCGCTCAGGCTTCGGCGGCCAAGGCCGACGAAGACCGCCAGACAGCGGTGCGCGAGGACGACCGCGCAACCTTCGAGCGCGACGCCATCGAAGAACAACGCGAGGAAGTCGCCGCCGAGCTCGTTGACCAACCCGATGAGGCAACGACACGCGACGCGCTCAAGGACGCCCGTGACCGGCAGAAGTCGCTAGAGCGAGCCGAAAAGGCTGGCCGTGCCACGATCGAGAAGTTGCAGAAGGTCGAGACCTCATTGGCAGAGCTCGATGACCAAGTTGGCATGGCCCGTAGAGCATTGACCGACCAACGCGACGTACTTAGCGGACTGGCGCCCCCTGCCCCCATGGAGGAGTCGATCGCGGCTGACTGGGACGGGCTCGTGGCGTGGGCCGCGGCCGAGGCGAAGTCGGTGGCGGCTGAGGCGAAGTCGCTGGCCACACAGTTGAAGGCAGCCACCAAGGACACGGGCGCTGCGGACAAGGCAATCGCATCCTTGCTCGTAGGTACGGCCGCCGTTGATGCGAGCGATGATGTCGCGTTGGATCCAGTGACGTGGCTTGCCGAGGCACGGGGTCGAGCCTCAGCCCAACTCACATCGCTCGAACAGGTTCGCGATGCCCAAGCGCAAACGCAGAGTCGAATTAGCGAGTTGGAATCCACCGCCGGCGTCGCCGCGGAGATGGGGCGCCTGCTCAGCGCGACTGGTTTCGAACGCTGGCTGATGACCGACGTGATGCACACCTTGGCCGAGCGGGCGACCGAGCGATTGCACGGCCTGTCGGGCGGTGCATTCTCGCTGGTCACCGACGGCGCCGACTTCTCGATCCGCGATCACCGCAATGCCGATGAGGTTCGCAGTGCACGCACACTCTCTGGTGGCGAAACCTTCCTTGCCTCGCTTTCCTTGGCGCTCGCATTGAGCGAGAACGTCGCCGAGCTGGCAACGGCGGGCGCGCCAAAGATCGAATCAATGTTCCTCGACGAAGGCTTTGGAACCCTCGACCCCGAAACGCTCGACGTGGTCGCATCAGCAATCGAAGAGCTAGGCGCTCAGGGGCAAATGATTGGGGTCATCACCCATGTTCGAGAGCTCGCCGAACGCATTCCCGTCCGCTTCGATGTCACCCGCAGCCCAACTGGTGCGCGAGCCGTGCGTTCCGACATGGAAGGCTGATTCGATGCAGTTTGCGGTCGAAGCGTGGGATCCCGACTACGGCACAGGCGGAGATGGCGATGGCCTCGACCCCTCGACCGATATCGTCGATATGTCGATCGAATATGAACCGGACGTTTGGAAGCCGCTCGGCCCGAGTCCCGAGGCCGAAAACGCCGCGCTGGAGAACACGGTGTATTTCGTCGACGGGGTCCGCCGCATCGATGCGCGCATCTGGGTGACCGACGGCGGGCGTGTACTCCCCGGCTCGTGCGCCACTGTGGCCGCAGGGTCGGTGGTGTGTTCGCCGGGCGCAGCGTCTCTGCACGAGCTGGCTCTGCGACGAATCGTGCTCACCCCGCCTACCGAAGTAGCCGCATCGATCGAGACGGGCTACGGCGCGTACGAACATGTGACGATCGCCGGTGGATCACCCGAGGAGCTGTACCTCGGGATTCATGAAGAGATGACCCGGCTCGAAACCGAGACGATTCCCGATGTAGGACCAGACGACTTGGTCGTGTTTGACGGGCCCCTCCGAGGCCGGCGCAGCGCCGGAGCGGTCGGAGTCATCAAGACCCAACATGTGCAATACCTCAGCGATCACCCAGGCGACGTCGTTTCCACACTCGATGCTGGCCAACGCACGCCGTTGTTTCAGATCGGTTCGGGGCGCTTTGCCCGAACTTCTTGGTACGTGCGGCTTCCGGGCCCACGAACACATGGGTGGGCTGGGATTCTTCGATGTGAGCTGCCCGACGTCGACACGTCCGAAGCTGTCTTGCTGGCAGATCGGGTAACCGCGACGCTCCCCCGGTTCGCGAGCGAACCGCACAAGGAACATCGTGCACCCCAGAATCTGTATCCCATCGCCGGGCTCGAGCGAGCGCTCCGAGCCCGGCTGGGGGATCAGCGTTTGTTGCAGCGAGCGCTGCGCAAGGCCGCGTCAGAAACGACGGCTACTTCGCAGC
Source organism: uncultured Acidimicrobiales bacterium (assembly GCA_964441145.1). Classification (GTDB taxonomy): domain Bacteria; phylum Actinomycetota; class Acidimicrobiia; order Acidimicrobiales; family SHLQ01; genus SHLQ01. Next base: position 14,056 of record CAYTUB010000037.1, on the reverse strand, counting down.
TCTGAGCTAGCGATTACCCGGTAGCTATACCCGGGAGCAGTTGACGTCGATTCGACCCTCACCGGCTTTGCGAGCGATCACGAGGTACGAGCCGCTCGTTGCTTTCTCGTTTCGCAGACGGTTGTCGTTGGTGTTGCCGACCCACGTGTCATTGCGACGAACGTTGTACCTCCACCCAGGGCCGTTGTCGGTCCACTCGACGAGATCGCCGTTGTTGGTGGCACGCACGGTGCACGTCGGCGTTAGTCCGCCAGCGGCTGCGCTGGTGGTGGGTGCAGCAACCGCGACCGTCTGAGTTGTTTGGCCGTTACGTGAGAAGAACGGGTCCTGCGCGATATTGCGCGCTGCGTTGAGCGACGACGTGGTTGAGTCCAAGAACCAATTGCATCGAGGCACGCCCTGGTGTTCTGAGCTGAAGTAGAGAACCGCTGCGAATCGTTCGGCGTTGTCGGACTCCTTGAGGAAGTCTGCGGCACGATTGAGCCAGCCTGCCTTTGCTCCAGACGAGCCTTCGGCTGACCCGAATTCAGGGAGTACAAGTGGTTTGTTCGGGTGCTCGTCACCGAACTCGAGGAATCCGCTGAGACCGGTTTCGAGTTCGCTCCATGTTTCGGTTGCGCTGCGGCATTGGTTCCAGTTGTAGGCATCGGCACCGAGGTAGTCGACGTAGGCGTCGCCCGGGTACCACTTCTCTGCAGCTCGACGATCGGAGTCATTGACCCGGAAGCTCCAGGCGGTCATGGTCCATACCCATTCGGCATCAGCATTCTGCTGTTCGAAGACGCCGTGGATCTTGCGCCATGCAGCTTTGAAGTCGTCGTTGTCGCCAAATGCTTGGCGATCGCCGGCCTCGGGCTCGTGGTGAAAGGCAATCCATACGTCGCCGTCGAGGTTCCTGACATCTCGGGCGAGTTCTACCATTTCGTTGTGTAACCGAGAACCGGGTTTCGCGTTCGCGATCGAACGCCACGAGATCTCGGTGCCATTGTCACGTGTGGGCTTGATCGACAACATGATCTGGCGACCGCCATCGACGATCCAGTTGTTCAGACGGTTGTCGAGATTGTCTTCCCAGGTCGCGAACTCACGAATGATCGGGAGCTGTGTGCCCAGCTGCCGTTCCAGCTGTTGATAGGCCTCGATTTGAGTCTGGTTGTCATCGGCACGAACGAATGCTCCAAAGAGCACGCCGTCGTTTGTCTGTGCGTCGGCAGAGCTGGTGCTAACGCCGAGGGTCACGCTTGCGACAAAGAGCCCGACGGCTACGAGCAACCACGCTCCCAGGTGTCGCCAACGTAATTGAAACCGGCCACCCGCCACATCGATGTGCTCTTCAGAATTGGATATCTGTGTTTGCATTTGCGTTACCGTATCACTGTCGCATGACGTTTCGTAACATATTCGACATATTTCTCGGATGAGGTATTTCGCTGTCCCTTAGCCGCATCAGCCTCGCTCGGGGTGCACGTTGATCACCTTGGAACGCGCGAACTTCGCAGCAATATTTCGAACCCAGGTCGCAGCGAGTCTGCGTACCGCTAGCGTGGATAGGTGGTTCGCTCTCTTTATCCCCCGGGTGACCTCCATGTGACGTGGCTCGGCGAGGATTTTGGGCTCTGGATCGCCGACCCGCAAGCGGAACCCCGGGACGTTCGCCAACTCGCTGTTGGCATGTTCGGCCCCGACATTCGGACGGCGATTACCGAGCGTTTCGAAGAGCATGCTTTGCACTCCGACCGAGAAGCTGCGCCCGCGGAAACGGCGCGCATGATCGTCGTGAAACCTAGCGCCCTGAGCGGACTCCTGCTCCGTGCCCGGCCGACGTCAGCCTGGTCGGGATCGGTGAGCTGGCTTCACGATGCCACGCTGCTCGCGACAGAGATCGCAGCATCTGGCCGCTTCATGCCATCGATCCATACCGCCGGCCTTCGATGGCGAGCGGAGTGGGATCCAATTCCCGACACGGCGATCGACGACGCCATTTCTGAGCTCATCATCGATGCACCAGAAGTCCTGTTCGCGGCGACCGACAAACCCCGTGAGACCCAGGCCGCCCGAATGCTCGATGCGAGCGTCGATGCCCTCTGTCGGTTCGCGCTGGCCGAAAGCGAATGGCGACCCCCACTCCCCCGCACGCGGGCAAGCGCTGTCGTTGCGCTGCGACGAATCACCGGCGCCCTGTCCCGATCTGACGACACGGTCTTTCTCGGTGACACCGTGGCACACGAAGCCGCTTTCGCTGAATGGGCTACCCAACTGAGCGACCACCGAAGCGTCGCTGCCGGCGCACCCGACGTTCGCCTCCGAGGAGAGCTCCACGCTCCCACCGAGAAGGACTCGACGCGATGGACCGTCTCCTTCTATGCAATATCGGACGATGACACCCAAATCCCCTTCGCAGATATCTGGGCGGGAACCAGCGAAGCTCTCGATCTGGGTGGCCCGACCGGGCTCGCGGCGCTTCGGACTCGTATTCGAAACCTCGTCGACCGACTGGGCGCACAGCTGGCGATCTTCTCTGCACTCGCGGACGAAGATGAGCCAGCGGAACTCGTCCTTGATGCCAACGAACTGAGCGAACTGCTCCGCGATGGGGCGCCGATTTGTCGAACCGCTGGCCTGACCATCATCACCCCCGACGACTTCACGAGCTTCTCGCCACGTTTGACGGCCAAAGCGGTGACCTCCGACGAGGTCACCGGTGGATGGAGTCTCAGCGGAGCACTCGTCGAAGTGGACTGGGGACTCGCCCTCGGCGATATCGCATTGACACAAGAAGAGATCGACGAGCTCACCCGATCGAGCGCTGAGGTCATTGCGCTTCGTGGCAACTGGGTACAGGTGGATCGTGACCAGATGCGAGCGAGCCTTCGTGCCCTCGAAGAACAACGGCGCGACTCTTCAAACATCTCGCCGGCGGAACTTCTCCGCCAGTCCATTGGGCACCTCGACCCATCGGGAACCGACGACCTCACCGCCGAGGGCTGGATCGGCACGCTCGTCGCCGGGCTGCCCGATGACGAACTCACCGAAGCCATGGAGCCCGCAGGGTTTGTTGGTGATCTTCGTCCGTATCAACGCCGCGCACTCGGCTGGTTGCAGTTCCTCGGTCGGCTTGGACTCGGTGGTTGTCTCGCCGACGACATGGGTCTTGGAAAGACGCCAACCGCGCTCGCACACATCCTGGAGCGGACACTTGAGCGTGTGGCCGGTGACAACCCGCACCAGCCTCACCTCGTCATTTGCCCGCTATCGGTCGTGAGTAACTGGGAAGCCGAAGCGAACCGCTTCACCCCTGAGCTTCAGGTCCAGATCGTCCACGGAGCAGACCGGCCACGCGGCGCCGACCTCCTCCAGGCCGCCGAAAACAACGACATCTTGATCACCACGTACGGCACCGCCACTCGCATCATCGAGGAGCTATCGCCAATTGCCTTCGACACGGTCATCTGCGATGAAGCACAAGCCATCAAGAACCACCGGACGAACGCTGCAATCGCCGTTCGAACGCTGTTGGCGAACCAGAGAATCGGTCTCACCGGCACGCCCGTCGAGAATCGACTTACGGAGCTGTGGTCGATCCTGGATGCCATGAACCCGGGCATGCTCGGCGGGATTACCTGGTTCAAGCGCACACTTGCCGGACCGATCGAAGAAGGCGATGCCGACGCCCTCGCAGCGCTTCGACGCATCACCTCCCCCTTTGTGCTGCGACGCACCAAGGCCGACCGGTCGCTCGTTCCCGACCTCCCCGACAAGATCGAGCAGATTGCGTGGGCCACGTTGTCGCCCGAGCAAGCCGGTCTGTACCAAGCGGTACTCGACGACTTCTTCGGACGAGCCGATGCCCTCAGTGGAATCGAGCGGCGAGGCCTTGTGCTCGCGACGCTCACCAAACTCAAACAAGTCTGCAACCATCCCGCTGCACTTCTCAGCGAGGAGACGCTTGGAGACCACGGACGCTCCGGCAAGCTCGACCGATTCGACGAACTCGTCGACGACCTGCTCGAAATCGAAGAGCGAGCGATCGTGTTCACGCAATACCGCACGATGGGCAAGCTCTTGGCTGGTCATCTGCAGGAACGTCTCGAATTCGATGTTCCGTTCCTCCATGGAGGAACCACTCGTCATCAGCGCACGCAGATGGTCGACGATTTCCAATCGCCCGATGGACCAAAAATTCAGCTCATCAGCCTGCGCGCTGGTGGTACCGGCCTGAACCTCACCGCAGCGAGTCGGGTCATTCATTACGACCGCTGGTGGAATCCTGCGGTCGAGGACCAAGCGACCGATCGTTCGTGGCGTATTGGCCAAGACAAGACGGTGTTCGTCCACAAGTTGGTGTGCCGCGGCACTCTTGAAGAGCGCATCGATGCGCTGCTCCGGGAGAAGCGTGCGCTCGCTGATGCTGTGGTCGGCGGCGACGAGGGTTGGCTGACCGAACTGACCACCGACGAACTTCGCAAGACCCTGCAGCTCGGCTCTTCAGCGGTTGCCCAACGCGAGGACGACTGATGCCACGACCACTCCGATCCGATACCGCCCGAGCCGTCGCGAACCTTGCGATCGAAGTCGGCGACCCTGGCCGTATGGCCAAGGCTCGACGGCTTCACCGTAAGGGCGCGGTTACCGGCATGGACATCACACCTCGTTCGGCGACGGCGTCGGTTATCGACGGCGACGAATCCCACACCGTTCAACTCGACCTCGATAGCGCCGCGATGTCCGGCGAAATTCCGAGCCCCGCAGAGCTGACGACGCAGTGCGAGTGCGACGAGAGTGGCGACCCAGCGTGTCGACATGTCCTGGCTGGGTTGTTGGGCTTGGCGGAGGCCTTCGAAGCCAACCCGCGGCTCCTCGATGAGTGGACCGATACCCCGCGTGAGATCACCACGACGGCTCGCGCCCACGCGCACCCGGCCGGGTTCTTCGGCGAGCAGGGTCGACACCGAGCGATCCCGTCGCTGCAACCACGGCCAAAGATCGATTTCCCGAGCCTCGAGGTAGATCAGACTGCGGCGGGTCCCGTCTTTGAAGACGCCACACAGGCAATCAAGCGGACGCTCAGTCCGTACCGACCTCGGCAATAGCGGCATCGACCGTTTCGGCATCGTTGCCGTCGAACAACAGCAGCCAGCTTCCGTCCTCTTCGAGCACTTCTGCACGCACACCACGCAGCAGAAGACGGTCGCGCACTCGGACACACTCAGCCGCTTCGCCAAATGACCGACTGGCCGCCCCCTCAGCACGCCGCTCTCGGGCACGCTCGGTTCGAGCCTGAGCTACTTCACGTCGAGATTTCTGCTTGTTGCGTCGATGCAACGTGGGCGCCACCAGCAGCGTCACAAACCCAGCGCCGATGAGCAGCGCCAGAATCATCCAGGGTTGCATAACGGTATAACTCTACGCCCGATCGCCCTAGGCCGTTGGAGGGGAGGACTCCGCCATTGCCATACGGGTTGCATCGTTTGCTTGCCACAGGGCGCTGCGAATGACTTCTCGGTCTCGCAGCTGTTGTTCGGGGATGAAGATGCGGACCACTTCAGGACCGAGGTTGGCCTCGTGTTCTTCGTAGATTTCGAGCAGTCGCATACGCTGGTCGGCAGCGAGCAAGTGCACGGGTAGGCGCACGGCCGCTGGCCCAGCGGTCTCGGGGTAGGCGCACAGCTCCACGAGGGAATCTCGGGCGAGCGTGCCGGAAGGATGTCCGGGGTCCGCTGCGAGATGTGCGAGGAGATCCAGCGTTCGCGGCAAGGCGAGGCCGCGGCTCTTGTCTTCGGAGGCGAGTCGTCCGGGCGACACCGGACGTACAGCAGCATCAAGCGCGGCGACGATTCGATATTCGTGTGCGAGCAGCAGCAACTCTTGTTCGGAGTCCACGGCGGAGAACAGATCCTGGTGCGACTCATAACCGTGCTGACACAGCTCTACGAGCTCAAACTTTGCGACATCGTCGCCTTCGGCCAGTCGGGCCCGAAGCTGACGGGTGAGGTGGGCAAGGCTTATGGACTCACCTTGCTGCTCGAGGATCCAGCGAAGTTGATGGTCGAGGCGTTGCGGAAGGACACGGTCGCCAAAGAGCGTAAGCTCGCAAACTTCGGAAGCTACCTGCACGCAGTAGTCGACAAGACCGGAAATATCGTCCCGCGGATCCTCTTCCATGAGGTACTCGTAGAAGACGTCGGTGACTTCACTGCTGAACTGGTCAGGAGTCAGGCGACGCTCGTGACACTGCTCGGCGAGCGCGTCTACGGCCTCAATTGTCTCGACGTAGCGGGGGGATCCCATGGCTTTTCATTCTGGCCTCCAGCCCGCTCGAAGTCGTGGACCGATGCAGCAGATTTGAGAGGGTCAGTTGCGGCCGAAGAAGGAATCGAAGCCGTGAACGATGGGATGAGGAGACGAAGCTGGCAGCTGCGCGCCATGGGGTACAAACATGGCGGTAGACATCCCCAATGACCTTGCCATATCGAGATCATCGATCTGATCATCGATGATGAGGGCATCAGAGAATTCGACACCCGTCATCCGACGAATGGCCTCAAAGAAGGCCGCGTCGGGCTTTCGGGAACCGATTTCGCCGCTCACTACCCATGTGTCGACACGCTTGTCTAGATCGAAGCGCTTCCGAAGAATCGTCGACCACGTGATGGAGTTGTTGGTGATGACCGCGACGCGAAGTCCTCGTTCATGGAGTCGGTCGATGAAGTCGACGACACCCTCTCGCAACTGGAACTCGGCGGCGTAGGCCATATCCAGCTGCTTGTGGTCCTCTTCGAGGCCCAACGTTGTCCAGAGTTCTCCGGTGGACAGTCGCCCGAGGGTTGTCGAACGGAACGCGTTGTTGATCTCTTGCAGCGAGGCGTTGGATCCTCGTTCGCGTACGAAGGGCACGAGCCGAGATCCAACATCGTTCGCTTCGTCGGAGAGGACGCCGCGAGCATCGAGAACCACGAGTTCGAGTCGAGGCGGGCGCGAGCGCGGCACGGTGGCTGCACCGTGTTCGGCAGCGGGTCGATCCGGCCGACGCATCTGCACCACTTCGTCGCCGCGCTCGTCGGTGCGCCTGTTTCCGAACCGTGCGAGGACTCGAAACACGATCAAGGTTGCGAGCAGGGCCAAGGCAACGAGGGCAATGGCGGCCCATACGCGAGGGGTGCGATCCTCGATCGAGGTACTGACCTCGACATCGGTTGCGAGTGGGTCGAGTGGCGTGAGCTGCCAGGTCGCCGTTCGACCGTCTGCGTCGGTGGTATTGGCCACCACGCTGTCGGGTAGGAGCACAGAAAATTCGAGCGTGACCGTGTCTTCGAGCGGCCTCCCTGCGACCGCCTCCAACTCGGCGAGCGACAAGCCGAGCGGGTTGCCGACCAAACCAGCAACAGCGCTGTCGCCGAAGCTGGTAAGTGGAATCCGGGGATCGATCTGGCCGGTGACCTCATAGGTGGTTCGGGCGAAGCTTCGAGTGCGAGCAACGTCGAAATCTGAGAAGAGTGTGCTCGGGCCCGCGATCTCATCGAGGACAGCTGGCAAGTCGGCCGCAGATGCAAACGGCTTCGACGCTTCGACGACGATCGAGCCGCCGGTCTCGGCCTCACGCGGCCCGTCGACTATCCATCCAGCGTTCGCAAGGTCTTCGACTCGAAGTTGATCGATGAGTTCAGGAGCCGCCGCGACGACGTTCTCATCAAAGGCGGTCGTGAGCGTGACAGTTCCCGAGCCGTCGTCGTTGACCTCAACTTCAACAGCAGCGTCGACCTGGCATGCGCTGAGAATGAGCGCAGCACAAACGACGAGCAGCAAACGAACTTTTGCCATCACGGCGCCCAACGCTAGGCGGTATGCCACCCTTAGTGAAACTCCGTCGTCAATTCGCAGCCGAACGGTAACTATGCGTCTTATTCGTCATGAACGCGCAGCGGGCTCGCAGGAACGAGTTCCGTAGCAAACGTCAATCTTGTGTGGTCCGCTCAGAGGGTTCTGAGCGACGAGTACGTCGTTAGACCTGAGCCTTGTCAGATTCTTCGAGCTCTTCAACCGGTGGCGGTTCAAAGCCTTCGATAGCTCGGAAGACAATCTGCTGCTCACCTGGATATTCAGGGTCGTCCTCGACGTCGACGATGATGATCTCACCGGCGCGGAACTCCTTGTACAAGAGCTTCTCCGAGAGAGGATCCTCAACCAGGCGTTGCAGTGCTCGACGCAGTGGACGTGCACCGAGCGTTGGGTCGTAGCCCTTGATCGATACGAAATCCTTGGCGGCATCGGTGAGTTCGAGACCCATACCTTGGCCAGCCATCTGCGTAGCAACACGCTTGATCATCAGGTCGACAATCTGGCGAACCTCGTCTTGGGAGAGTTCGTGGAACACGATTGTGTCGTCGACACGGTTCAAGAACTCCGGACGGAAGTGCTCCTTGAGAGCATCGTGCGCCTTGTCCTTCATCCGCTCGTAGCTGATTGCGGTGTCGCCCTTGGTGAAGCCAAGGTTTGCCTTGCGAAGATCTCGGGTACCGAGGTTCGAGGTCATGATCAACACCGTGTTGCGGAAGTCGACAGATCGACCTTGGCTGTCGGTCAAACGGCCTTCTTCAAGAATCTGCAGAAGCGTGTTGAAGACGTCGGTGTGGCCCTTTTCGATCTCATCGAAGAGCACGACACTGAATGGCTTGCGGCGCACGGCTTCGGTGAGCTGGCCACCTTCGTCATAACCGACATAGCCGGGAGGTGAACCAACGAGACGGCTAACCGTGTGCTTCTCCATGTACTCGGACATGTCGAGGGTGATCAATGCATCTTCTTCGCCGAAGAGGAACTCGGCAAGCGTCTTTGCGAGCTCGGTCTTGCCGACACCGGATGGGCCGAGGAAGATAAACGAGCCCGACGGACGCTTCGGGTCCTTCAGACCAGCACGGGTGCGTCGGATCGCCCGGGACAATGCCTCGATGGCTTGCTCCTGGCCAATGACACGCTTGTGCAATTCGGCTTCCATGTTGAGGAGCTTTTCGGTCTCCTCTTCGGTGAGCTTGTAGACGGGGATGCCCGTCCACAGCGAGAGAACCTCGGCGATAGCTTCTTCGTCGACCTCATCGAAGAGGTCGGTGCCCGACGCCTTGATTTCGGCCTCGACCTCGACGCGCTTGGCAAGGAGATCCTTTTCACGATCGCGCAGTTCGCCTGCGTCTTCGAAGCGTTGTTCCTCAACCGCTATCTTCTTGTCGCGAACGACATCGGCGATCTCGGCTTCGATCTCTTTGTACTCAGGCGGGGTGTCCATGCGCTTGATACGCAGGCGTGAACCGGCCTCATCGATCAAGTCGATGGCCTTGTCAGGCAAGAAGCGATCTGAAATGTAGCGATCGGCGAGGTTCGCAGCAGCGACCAACGCCTGATCGGTAATGGTGACTCGGTGATGCTCTTCGTAGCGCTCACGGAGACCCTTGAGAATCTCGATGGTGTGCGCAACGGAAGGCTCTTCGACCTTCACCGGTTGGAAACGACGCTCGAGTGCAGCGTCCTTCTCCAGGTGCTTGCGGTACTCATCGAGCGTTGTTGCACCGATGGTTTGGAGTTCGCCACGAGCGAGCATGGGCTTGAGAATGGATGCGGCGTCGATTGCGCCTTCTGCAGCACCAGCGCCGACGAGGGTGTGAATCTCGTCGATAAACAAGATGATGTCGCCGCGAGTCTTGATCTCTTTGAGGACCTTCTTGAGTCGTTCCTCGAAGTCACCGCGATAACGCGAACCGGCGACCAAAGCGCCGAGATCGAGCGTGTAGAGCTGCTTGTTGCGAATGGTGTCGGGAACCTTGTCCGAAGCGATTGCTTGGGCGAGGCCCTCGACGATCGCGGTCTTACCAACACCGGGTTCACCGATGAGAACAGGGTTGTTCTTCGAACGTCGTGAAAGCACCTGCATTACGCGCTCGGTTTCCTTCGACCTGCCAACGACCGGGTCGAGACCCTTGTCGCGAGCGACCTGGGTGAGGTTGCGGCCGAACTGATCGAGAACGAGCGACCCAGATTGGGTATCGCCTCCGCTGCCACCAGCTGTAGCGCCAGCCTTTTCTCCTGCGGCGCCGCTGACGGGGCCGCCTCCTCCGGGTCCGGAGTATCCGCTGAGGAGTTGGATGACCTGTTGGCGAACGCGGGAGAGATCTGCGCCCAGCTTCACGAGAACTTGGGCGGCAACGCCTTCACCCTCGCGAATGAGCCCGAGCAGAATGTGCTCGGTGCCGATGTAGTTGTGTCCAAGTTGCAGGGCCTCGCGCAGCGACAGCTCCAGCACCTTCTTGGCACGTGGGGTGAAGGGAATGTGGCCAGATGGAGAGGATCCACCTTGACCAATGATTTCCTCGACCTGGTTGCGGACAGCTTCGAGGGAGATTCCGAGAGATTCGAGTGCCTTCGCGGCAACGCCTTCACCCTCGTGAATCAGCCCGAGCAGGATGTGCTCCGTGCCGATGTAGTTGTGGTTGAGAAGCCGCGCCTCTTCTTGGGCGAGCACAACAACTCGACGAGCTCGATCGGTGAATCTCTCGAACAACGTTTTCTCCTTAAGCGACTCAGTCCCGCTCAGCCTAGCCCCGGCTTTCGAGCCACACATTGTGACAAGCCAAGAGTTAGAAGACGGTAGTGCTCCGTCGGCAGGTTCTTGCATGTGGTGAGCACCTAGGGAAACGAATTCATTCCCGAATTAAGCCAAGTCCCGGTGAACATCGCACTATCGGGGAGAAGTTCGTACTATGTGGGCGTGGCTACAACGAGTCCGCTTGAGGACGTTCCGACCCTTGTCGACGATCTCGACCGCGTAGAACAAGAGCTTTATCGCTCGGTTGAAACCGACAATGGCCTCCTACAAGAGGTCGCTTCCCACTTGATTTCTGCGGGCGGCAAACGGGTTCGGCCCGGTTTTTGCATTACGGCCGCCGCCGCTGCGCAATCGAACTTTGTTCCTGCAAGCCACGAGGTCATCCTGGGAGCCGTAGCCGTCGAACTCGTCCATCAAGGCTCGCTGTATCACGACGATGTGATGGATTCGGCCACGACACGACGAACCGTCGAATCGGTGAACTCCAAATGGGGCAACCATCAGGCGATTCTCGCCGGCGACTTCCTGCTCGGACGGGCTTCAGAAATCTCCGCGTCGCTGGGTGTAGAAGTAGCAGGGCTGCTCGCAAAGACGATTAGCCAGCTCTGCGATGGCCAGGTGCGAGAACTCGAATTTCTCTACCGTGTCGACCGAACCGAAGACTCCTACCTCAAATCGATCGACGGAAAAACAGCGTCACTGTTGGCCGCAGCGTGTCGCATCGGTGGCATCGTTGCCGAGCTGCCCGAAGATCACATCGACCAATTGAGCATCTTCGGTCGGGCTTACGGGATGGCCTTTCAGGTCGTCGACGACATCTTGGACCTCACCGCGACCGACGAAGAGCTCGGTAAGCCGGCCGGTAACGACATGATCGAAGGTGTGTACACCCTCCCGGTCATCCGGGCGATGGCACACGGCGAAGTGGGGAAAGATCTCCAACAGCTCCTGGGACGTCCCATCGATACCACGGCCCGAGACGAGGCCCGCGACATCGTCCGCGGCAGCGGCGCACTCAAGAGCGCCCACGCAGACGCCAAGCGCTATGCCGACACCGCCACCAACGCGCTCACCTCGTTCGCCGACACCGCAGGTGGCGCGGCACTTAAGGCTGCCGCCGACCACCTCGTCGACCGGGTCGAAAACCTCATCGTCTGATTTCCCGGGCTTCAGCGAGTGCGGATTCGCAGCTTCGAACTACCGGCTACAGCACTCCGTCGACGAGAGACTTGGCTTCGGCTTGGACTTGAGCGAGGTGGTCGGCGCCCTTGAAGCTCTCGGCGTAGATCTTGTAGACGTCCTCGGTGCCTGAGGGTCGTGCCGCGAACCAGGCGTTCTCGGTCTGCACCTTCAGGCCACCGATGGCTGCGCCGTTGCCGGGTGCTTCGGTGAAGGTGCCAATGATTGCTTCCCCGGCAACTTCGGTGGCGGAGACGTCGCTCGGTTGAAGGCCCTTGAGCGTGGCCTTTTGGTCACGGGTCGCTGGAGCATCGACGCGGGCATAGGCGGGCGCGCCGTACTCGGCGGTCAATTCGGCGTAGCGCTCGCTCGGCGACTTGCCCGTAACCGCTTTGATCTCCGCGGCGAGCAAGCAGAGGATGAGTCCGTCCTTGTCGGTGGTCCACACGGTTCCGTTATGACGCAGGAAGGACGCACCAGCGGATTCCTCACCACCGAAACCAACCGAGCCGTCGATCAGGCCGGGCACGAACCATTTGAATCCGACGGGCACTTCGATCAGCGTGCGGCCGAGCGCTCCGGCGACGCGGTCGATCATCGACGATGAGACCAGCGTCTTGCCAATCGCCGTGTCATCGCCCCAACCAGGACGATTCGCAAACAGATAGTCGATGGCGACCGCCAGGAAGTGGTTCGGGTTCATCAGACCCGCATCGGGTGTAACGATGCCGTGACGGTCCGCGTCGGCGTCGTTACCCGTCGAGATGTCGTAGTCGTCCTTGGCCGCGACCAGCGAGGCCATGGCGTTGGGCGACGAGCAATCCATACGGATCTTGCCGTCCCAGTCGAGGGTCATGAAACGCCACGTCGGGTCGACTTCCGGATTCACCACGGTCAGGTCGAGGTTGTAGTGCTCTCCAATGGCACCCCAATAGTCCACGGCCGCGCCACCCATCGGGTCCGCGCCCATACGGACACCTGCGTCGCGAATGGCGTCGAGGTTCAGCACGGCCCCAAGGTCAGACACGTAGTTCCCCATGAACTCATAGGCCTGGGTGGTATCTGCAGCGCGGGCTTCATCGAGTGAGAGTCGCTGGACACCATCGTTGCCCGCCTCGAGAAGCTGGTTGGCTCGATCCGCGATCCATGATGTCGCGTCGCTGTCCGCTGGCCCTCCGTGGGGCGGGTTGTACTTGAAGCCGCCATCTCGGGGAGGGTTATGTGAAGGCGTCACCACGATGCCGTCGGCTTGTCCCTGGCCGCTCGCGCGGTTGTAGCCAAGGATGGCGTGGCTGACGGCGGGGGTCGGCGTGAACCGGTCCGCGCTGTCGATCATGGTCGTCACACCGTTAGCAGCAAGCACTTCGAGAGCCGTCTGGGTGGCGGGTCCGCTGAGGGCGTGGGTGTCCTTGCCCAGAAAGAGCGGCCCGGATGTTCCTTGCGACGCGCGGTACTCCACGATCGCCTGGGTAGTAGCCGCGATGTGGTCCTCGTTGAACGACGTATCGAGCGAGTTCCCGCGATGCCCCGACGTACCGAACTCCACCCGTTGAGAGATCTCGGAGGGATCAGGATGTTTGTCGTAGTACGCCCCAATGACCTCGTCGACATCGATGAGATCTTCGGGTTGAGCTGGCTGACCGGCGCGTTCATGCATACCAAATGATCGCTCATGTGGGTAGCAACTTGAGGGAACTCGCGCGATGACCTTCGGCGCAATACGCGTTGGCTCGATTTACAGGCTTGCGAACCCCGCGTCGAGGTCCGCGATGATGTCATCGATCGTCTCGAGGCCGACGGACAAACGCATTAGCCCTGGGCGCACCCCGGCGGCTGCCTGCTCGACTTCGCTGAGTTGGCTGTGGGTCGTGCTGGACGGATGAATGACCAGGCTCTTGGCATCACCGATGTTCGCGACGTGGCTGTGAAGATCGAGGGCACCAACAAATGCTTGGCCTGCCTCACGCCCACCGACGATGTCGAAGGCAACGATCGAGCCGAAGCCCTTGCCGCCACCGAGTTCGACAGCGCGGGAGTGCCATTGTGAGCTCTCAAGCCCGGCGTAGGACACCGACTCGACCTTGTCGTGAGCATCGAGGTATTCGGCTACCGCTTGCGCGTTCGCGAAGTGTCGTTCCATCCGCAAACTCAGCGTCTCGAGGCCCTGAAGGAACAGAAACGCGTTCATAGGTGCGACCGCTGGACCGAGGTCGCGCAACAATTGCACGCGGGCCTTGATGATGTATGCACCAGGTCCGAGAGCTTCCCAGTAGGGCAAGCCGTGGT
>CAYTUB010000036.1:0-29846 GCA_964441145.1 uncultured Acidimicrobiales bacterium | reverse complement strand
GGACGAGCGTGAGCTTCTCCGACGCCGGCTGCTTGGCTCCCAGGAGTCGAGTGACTCGATGAACAGCGTCACCTACCGCCTTGTCGACCGACAGGTCTCCGGGACCAAAGTTCACATCAAATCCACCGGCGATCTGGGTATCGTCGCCGTCCTTGGCGAGCGCGGCGACCGAAATCGAGGCGCCGGTCCCGCGATCTGTTGCTCGGATACCCGTAGTGGTCGCTAACGCCATCTCGGCGCTGCTGTCGTTGTAACTAGCGACACGGATTCCGGTAATGCGAGGGTCGGCAGCGAGTGTCCGCGCTTCCATCTCGATCGCGAGCTGCACCTTGTCCTCGGTTGGCATCGATGCGACACCATCGTCCCAGTGGTCGTGAACGATCGGCGTGCCGCCGTCCGGCTCGCTGAGCGCAACCCATTCATCGGGCTCGGAGAACACGAGATTGTCTCGAGCCTCACCCAACGTTTCTGCGATGACGGCGTCGTCGAGCGTGCCGGCGTAGGCAAAACCGACCTGACCATCTCGGATCACCCTGATGCCGATTCCCGCCGACGTCGCCGAGGTAAACGCCTCGACTTCGCCGCCGTAGGCCTTGACCTCGGTAGAGGTTCCCCGCGACGCGTAGGCCTCTACCTGCTCGCCCGGTTCTGCCATGTTCACAACAAGTTCTGTGATCTGCTGTAGTTCACTCATCATCTAGAGCCTACGATCTCTCTATGTCTTGGTGGTTGTGGGTGCTCATTGCTCTCGCGGTCTTCTTCGTTATCGTCGCAATTCACGACGTAACGCAGCGCAAGCATGCGATCCTTCGCAACTTCCCCATCATCGGGCACCTCCGTTACCTCATTGAGAAGGTCGGGCCAGAACTTCGCCAGTACGTGGTGGCCGACAACGACGAAGAGTTGCCCTTTAGCCGCGACCAGCGGCGCTTCGTCTATGCCTCGGCAAAAAAGCAGAACGCCTACTTTGGCTTCGGCACCGACAACGACGTGACCCAACCGGGATACGTCGTGTTTCGCCATGCTGCGTTTCCCCACGAACCACCGCCGGAAGACCAGGCCGACTTCCTCCCGATGCGAAAGGTGCTCGGCGAGCGACACGGCAGGGCCAAAGCGTTCCAACCCGAATCTGCGATCTATGTGTCGGCGATGTCGTTTGGCTCACTCTCGGCCCAAGCGGTCGAGTCGCTCAATCGCGGTTCTCAGATTTCTGGTTGCCTCCACAACACCGGCGAGGGCGGCATCAGCGATCATCACCGCCACGGCGGATCGCTCATCCTGCAACTGGGAACCGGCTATTTCGGCGCCCGAAACCCCGACGGAACCTTCTCCCTCGACAAACTCGTCGAGTCGATCGGAACCGCCGATGTCAAAGCCATCGAACTCAAACTCAGCCAAGGCGCAAAGCCTGGGCTTGGCGGTGTACTGCCAGGCGGGAAGGTCACGCCCGAGATCGCCAAAGCCCGCGGAGTCGAGGTCGGCGTCACCGTGCTCAGCCCCAATCGACATCGCGCGTTCCACGACGTCGCCACGCTCGTTGACTTCTGCGAGGACATCGCATCGGCGACCGGCATCCCTACCGGAATCAAGTCCGCCGTCGGCATCAGATCGTTCTGGACAGAGCTCGCAGAGCGCATGGCTGAAACGGGGAAAGGCCCGGACTTCATCAACGTCGATGGCGGCGAAGGTGGCACCGGCGCAGCCCCGCTCCCCTTCAGTGACCACGTCGCCCTGCCATTCCGTCAAGGTTTCGCCGAGGTGTACCGGGCATTCGCGGAACATAATTTGCACGAACAAGTCGTGTTCCTCGGAGCGGGAAAGCTCGGGCTTCCCACCGAGGCCATGGTCGCCATGTCGATGGGCGTCGACGGTATCGGAGTCGCCCGCGAAGCAATGCTCGCCATTGGCTGCGTACAGGCACAAAAGTGTCACGACGGCCACTGCCCAACCGGTGTCGCCACACAGAATCGCTGGCTCACCCGAGGTCTCGACCCGACAGACAAGTCCGTTCGCTTCGCCAACTATGTCGGTGAGCTACGCCACGAACTTATCCGGCTCTCGAACGCTATGGGCGTCGACCACCCAAACTTGGTCAACCCATCTCAGGTTGAACTCCAGATCGACCGCGATCACACCCGATCCGTGCGCGACATATTTGGCTACGAACCGGAGTGGTTCACCAAGTAACAGGCCAGGCCCGCCACCTGTTATCCCTTGCCGCGATCATACGATCGTCGACCCAGTGGAGCGTCGCGACCAAGGACGAGCGAAGAAGCCAGGGCTGTCCAGCCCGTCTGGTGGCTTGCTCCGAGCCCACGGCCGTCATCGCCATGGAAGTACTCATGGAAGAGCAGTCGATCGTGCCACGGGCCCCCAGCGGCGTAGTTGGGGTGCGCGGGCATACTCGGGCGTCGACCGGCCTCATCGACGTCAAAGAGCGACAGCAACCGTTCGCTGAGGGCATCGGCGACATCACCCATGCTCATCTGATTGCCGGAGCCCTTAGGGAACTCGACCGTCAACGTCCCGCCCGACCAATAGTCAAACCGTCGCAGCGATTCGATGAGCAGGTAGTTGAGCGGGAACCACACCGGGCCACGCCAGTTTGAGTTGCCGCCAAACAGCGACGACTCAGATTCACCAGGCTCGTACCCAACAGCGAACTCGCGGCCCTCGACCTCCATGGAGAATGGGTTACCTTCGTGGAACTTCGAGAGGCCTCGCAGCCCGTAGGGCGACAGAAATTCGGTCTCGTCGAGCACACAGCTCAGAAGTCGCACGAGACGCTCCGGGCTGACAAGTGACAGCAAAAGGTCGCCGTTTTCATTCTCGAACATGTGCGATGCGAAGTGAGGGCGATTCTCCTGGAACCAGCTGAGGTGTTTGTTGAACACCCCACAACGGTCGAGGCCGGCTGACGACACGATGCGGGTTGCAAAGATCGGGATGAGTCCGACCATCGAGCGCACCGAAATCGGTAGCGACGAATCCGGCAGAATCAGTCGATCGTAATAAAAGCCGTCCTCTTCGCTCCAAAGCTCGTGATCGTCCGCAGCCGTGGCAATGTAGGCGAAATGACGGGCGAACTTTGACGCAAGGTCCTCATAGGCCGGACTTTCGGCGGTCAAGCGAAGCGCCATGTCGAGCAAGTCGAGTGCATACATCGCCATCCAGCCCGTTGCGTCCGCCTGTTCCAGATGGCCGACACCCAGTCCCTCGGAGCGATTGAACGGACCGATGTTGTCGAGGCCGAGAAAGCCACCGTCAAAGACGTTGTCACCGTCGTAGTCGCGTCGGTTCACCCACCAGTTGAAGTTCAACAACAACTTGTGCAGGACTCGTTCCAGGAAGTTCGTATCCCATCCACCGTCGAGTTCAAAGACTCGAAGTGCCGCCCAGGCGTGCACGGGCGGATTGACGTCGCCGAAGCTCCACTCGTAGGCCGGTAGTTGGCCGTTTGGATGTTGATACCACTCGCGCCCCAACAAGATCAGCTGATCTTTGGCAAAGGTGGGGTCGATAGTTGTGTAGGGCAAACAATGAAAGGCTGTATCCCACGCCGCGTACCACGGGTACTCCCAGGTATCGGGCATTGGAATCACGTCGGCGTTGTTGAGATGGCGCCACTCGCTATTACGACCTGTATGGCGACTTTCCGGCGGGGGCGGTGAGGCCACATCACCGTCTAGCCATCTGGAAACGTCGAAATGGTAGAACTGCTTGGAGAAGAGCAAACCCGCGAGCGCTTGACGTGCCACCGCTGCCCGCTCGGCGCTCGTGCCATCTGGCAAGCGCTCCGCGAAGAACGCGTCGGCCTCGCTCTTACGCTCAGCAAGGACAGCTTCGACCCCATCGACGGGGCGCGCTTCTGGAGCGAGTCGCATGCAGATCCGGGCGGATTCGCCGGGGTCGAGTTCGAATTGATACCAGAGTGCGCCCTTGGTGCCGGTGCCCTCGGGATTGACCGTGGCACTCCCGCCAATTACGTGATCGTTGATCCCGTCCTTTGGGTACTCGGTGGACGCCGCGTCCTGATACACCAACGGGTGGTTGGTGTCGTTTTCGCACACAAGTGGCGTCGCACCCGCGGTTGCCGTTAGTTCCAGGTGGCCGAACTTCTCATCGTCGAGACTGAAACCGCCGTGTTCTGCGACGCGAAGGTTGGGCATCGCGCACGCCTCACCCCACGCCCACCGGTTCCGGAACCACATGGTGGGAAGCACGTGCAGGACGTCGCGCTCTGTCGAAGCGTTTGTGACCTCGACCTCGACAATGAGGTCGTCAGCGCTCTGCTTGGCGTGACGCACCTGGATGTCCCACCAGCCCTCGTCGAAGATCTTCGTATCGAGCAGTTCATACTCATCGTCGAGTCGGGTTCGTCCACCATTGACATCGCGCAGTTCTTGGTAGGGAAACTCTAAGCGGGGGTATGCGTAGGCAGCGTGGCCCCAGGAGTGGCTGGGTACCGCGTCGAGGTACCACCATTCTTCTTTGGCGTCCTCAGCGTGGTTACCTTCGTGACCGTTTAGTCCAAAGAGACGTTCCTTGAGGTGTGGATCGCGGCCATTCCAAAACGACATCGCCAGACACCAGTTTTGGTCGCAGTCAGAGAACCCAAAGAGCCCGTCCTCGTTCCAGCGGTACGCCCGTGAGCGTGCGTCTTCGTAGGTAAAAGAACTCCACGCGTCGCCCGACTCGCTGTAATCCTCGCGAACCGTGCCCCAAGCTCGTTCAGAGACGTAGGGCCCCCATTTCGTCCAGGCTGCGTAATCGTCTTTAAGACGCTGCTCTTCGGCAGTGGTCATGGTTAGGAAACTCCGACATTTTGAGCGCGAGGTTTATGTGCGCAAGATCCAAACACCGTAGCCGCGGTGCGACCCATACGCCCAGGGCGTCGACGTACTTGTTGAACTTTTTAGCTCAACTGCCCGGACCGAATTCGATGGAGGGATCCGCAATCGCTTCGGCGACCATCGAGTCGATGTCGGCACCCGTCGAGGACAAGTCGTCACACGTGGCAAGCATTTCTGACAGCGCAGCAACCTCGGGAGCGGTGACCGTGAGTTCCCAACGCGTCTTCACCGCAACCCAGTCAACGGCATAGGCACACCATGTCGACTGATTGCTGGGTCGCCATGCGTCAGGACTAGCAGCTCGGGGATTGTGTCCGCTGTCTGCCGCAACGACGTGGAAGGTAGCGGGGTGCGTGAGGTCGCTGAGGTAGGACTCGCGAGTATCGGGGGTCCAGCGATCTCCGCCACTTGCGTTGACGACTTCGGCCGGCACTAGCGGCTCGACGCGAGCGTCAATCACGCTGTCGATGGTGGTGTCGAGGTAGCGATCCGTCCATCGTCCATTATCGAGCACACACTCGAGTTGATCGGCGTAGGTGACTTGGACAGTACTTCGAGAGATCAGGACTCGCTCACCTACGTCGAGGCAATCGGTCACCGCGACGGTCCAGGTGTCAGAATCAAATTCGGGGGCGTCATCGGCTGCTTGGTCTCGCACCACGAGACTTTCGAGTTGCTCGCTTGCGACCCGAGGGGCCTCGACCGCCAAGGCTCGACGTTGTGCCAGAACGGCCTGATCGGTCACCGCAGCGAAAATGACTTCCGGTTCAGCCTCACCAACAGGTGCTCCCGTCCCGGTGGCTCCAGCCTGAGTAATGAGTAGCAGAACCCCAACGAGCAACAATGCTGCCGCTACCAGGACTCCTGCGACGGTAAACATCGCTCGACGGTCGGCTTTGGCTTGGCGCGACAACCGCTTTTTCTGTTCCCCATCACCGCTCTCGATGGGTGCTGGCTCCGCAGCACGCAGGGTCGGCTCATGCTCGACCTCAGGGGCAGCCCATCGGCCATCTTCGTTGCGTACCCAACCTTCGAAGGGAGGATGATCCTCGGGCCACTCTTCAGGGGGTCGCCAAACACCGGACGGATCCATCCACCAGCCCACGCCACCGCGTGTATTCGATTTTTTAGGCAACTCACCTTGTACAGCCATAATGCTCCGGTGTACGTCCCGCCGCTGGGCCCGCAAATTTTCTGTTGAGACCGTCGGCCCCAGTTACTCGTGAGTATCTCACCGATAAATGGGTGCTCACAACACCAAAGATGAGATCAGCTACGAATTGTGTCGACCGACTGCCAGAATCTGACTTTGCGTGCCCACTAGGCATCATTTGAGACGAGAGTCACCCAAAGCGCGGGTATCGAGCCGCAACTTTGCCAAAATGTCACCATGAGTCACTCCATCGCTCCTCACGAACTCGGGGAAACCGCAACCGAGTACGGCGACACTCCTTTTCTGCTGTACGCACACGACAACGGTTCGGTGCGGGCAAACCATGTGCATGCACAAACCGCGATTGGCGAGGACGTGGTGCGGGTCAGCGGATTCGGGCGTGGGGTGCTTGCGGCGACGGAAGCTGGCAAAGTGCTCTCGCTGTTGTGGCAGCCGGTCAGCGCAACCGGATTCAGCCTCATCGCAGACGGGTTGGGAGCGGTGATCGACGACGACACGCTCGAGATCACCATCAGCTCAGCGGTGCTGCACCGACCTGCGCCAGTCGATGGAGCCTCTACCTCGTGCTGAACCGTCGGTTGCTCGTTGGCCTTGGCGGTATCTGCCTCCTCGCTGCCGGTTGCACTCAAGATGACTTGGGCTCCAACGCTCCGAGTCCTCCAAGCACCGTCCAGGAGGCGGCGGTCGAAGGCGCTGGAGTGGGCTTTGAACTGCGGATCGGGATGGTCCTCAATATCTCTGCGCCGACGGCCGAACGTGACGAACAGGTACGCGAGGTCTTTGACACAGCGATTCGGTCCTCACCAAGTGCTGCGATTACCAGCTTGGAGGTCGTCCAGATCGACGAGGTCGAAGACGCCGATGACGCGGTCGACGCTCTGCGCGGCCTTGGGGTGACCGTGTTGGTCACGACATGTGACGACGGAACGATCCCTGGTGTGATCGAGGCGGGACGACGAGCCGACATGCTCGTGCTTACCGGTTGCGCCACGATTCCTCAGCCCGAAATTCCAACCGACTCCGAGCTCGTCTTCGATACCGGAGCGCTTGCGACGTCAACCGACGCGGTGGCCGCCGCCCTCGAAGAACTCGTTCGCATACAAGACGAGCCAGTGTTTGCAGTCATTGCCTCCGACCTCGTTCCCGACGTGGCCAATCAATGCAACGTCATCGAAGAAGCTCTCGGCGCCGATGCGATTATCGTCTCGGAGCGTTTCACCGGACTCGTCGAGGACCCGACGGAAACTCTCCTAGCTCGTAGCGAACTTCTGAGTTCAGTGGACGCGGTGGTGGTGTGCGCGCTCGCCCCGACCGTTGGCGAAGTCGTTTCGACGCTGCGAGCCAACGGCATCGAGCAACCGATCGTGGTGCCATGGTTCTCCGATCCCCAGCTATGGCCCGAAGACACCAATGACGTCTGGGTGGTCTCGCCATCGAGCCGGCATGGGGACGATCCCTCTCTCGAGGTCAACAGCTTGTATCGCTCTATCGACCAGCCCGAATCGACCGACGTCGTCGCCGCAGACACGCTGTCGATTTTGGTCGATACCGCGCAACGAACAGGTTCGGCCAATCCAAACGAACTTGGCGAAGCGCTGCAGGAAGGCCCAATCGAGGCCCTAAGCGGCGAACTCACGTTGAACCGACTCGGTCAAGTGGAGCGTGCCTATCGCCTGATCGAAGTCATCGATGGAACACCCGAATTCTCCGAGCTCATCGACCCCTAGATCCAACGGGCCGAAGCCAAGGCACAACGAAAGCTACGACGTCGCGAGTTCAGCGAGAATCTGATCGACGAATTCAGTGCACTCTTGGCCGAGGTTGTCGCGATGCAACGCAGCGGTTCCCAAGTTGACCGCGCCCATCCCATCGAGCACATCGCCCATATTTGTGGCTGCCCGGCCGGCATTGATCGCATAGGTGACGTAGGCGAAGGTTGCCTTGTCCCAAAGGTCGGGTAAGACGGTGGCGATCTTGGCGGCACCGCCGGGGTGTTGACCAAAGAAGAACAGCCCACCGGTCCAGGTACCAATGACAGCCAGGTCAGCTCGGGCTAGCGCACCGAGGTCGACGTCGTCGATCGACTGGATCGACACCGACGCCCCCGCATCTCGTAAACCAGCACCGATAAGTCCGGCAGCTCGTTCCGTGTTTCCCGTTCGTGAATCGAAGATGACAACGACATCCATGAGCACTGTTTAGCAGGGGTCTTCGGGCCAGTCGTGTTTCGGGTACCGCCCAGCCATATCTTTGCGTACCGACGCCCAGCTACCGGTCCAAAATCCCGCGAGGTCGGAGGTGATCTGAATCGGGCGATCGGCCGGCGAAAGCAGCTCGACGGCAATAGGAACCGCCCCCTCCACAACCGCCGGGGTCTGCGCTGTACCAAAGGCATCTTGGGCTCGAACGGTGACCTTCAACGTCTCCGCGGTGTAGTCGATGGTCCGTTCGCGTCCCCGAGCAAACGTGAACGAGGTGGGAGTCAGCCGTTCCACTGTTTGTTGTTCATCCCACGAAAGTTGACTCCGCAGAACTTCGAGCACATTGATTGCCTCGATTGCCTTGCGACTCACCGCGCCATGCAGGAACGCACCAAAGATTTCGTGGGCGTCACTCTTGAGCTGCGCGTCGTCCAGCCGAGCCTCGATAGCATCGGCTCGATGCTCGGCGATAAGCGCCACTCGCGCCTGGAACTGGCGGGCGGCATCGGTCCAATTGAGCGCACCGAGGTTCGTGTCGATGATGCGGTCCACGAGCGCAGCGGTTGCTTCGGCCGACGGTTCCACTCGTGCGACATGGGTGCCAAAGTCGAGCGATCCGAGACGACGTTCGACTCGCACCGCAAGGTCATTTCGATCGTCATCCCACCCAAAGAAAGTACGTTCGGTCATATCGGCTGCGAAGCCAAGCTCAACATCGAGCGCATCGATGCCGGCCGCGAGGCGAATCTGCGGTCGGCGCTTGTCGCCAGATACCTCGGCGATCACCAACATCTCCTCGTGTGCGAGTGCATCGGTCTTCGCGCACTCGGCACCCATCCCGTTGGCCATCCGGAAACGTCCTCCTTGGCCGGCCCGCTTTTGCGCGATGCGATCGGGGTAGGCCAGCGAGAGCGCGCGACCGATGTCGTCGATCGATACGGTCGATTCTCGGGCACCGGTGCGGCTGAGTAGGTCGCGAGCACGTCGCCGAACCGAGCGCAAGGCTGCAACGTCGGTGTTGGGAGCACGGAAGGATTCATCGACGACGAGACGGACGCGCGTCCACAAGTCGATCGGCCGTTCGGAAGGACGTCCGGTGAGCACATCGCGTTCCTCGAGCAGGCTCGCTAATGCTGCAGCGGGCCAACCCAGCGGGCCATCTCCCACCGCGGCGACCATCGCCGCCAGGCGCGGGTGTAACGGAAGCTTCAACATGGCCCGCCCGTCTGAGGTGAGCTTGCGTTCGTCGTCGACGGCTCCGAGCAGATCGAGTACCGCAAAGGCTTCTTCCACCGCGCCGGTGGAAGGCTGGTCGAGCAGGCGAAGGTCTGCGGGGCTAGCCATCCCCCAGGCCAACGTTTCGAGCAGCACCGATGCTAAATCGATGCGAGTGATCTCTGGTGACTCGTGCGCTTGCCGACTGGCGTGCTCCATTTTGGACCACAGCCGGAAGGCCACACCGGGCCCGAGGCGACCGGCACGACCCGCCCGTTGATCAGCCGAGGCCTTGGAGTGGCTCATGGTGACCAACTTGGAGAGCCCAGACGACGGGTCGTATTGGGGACGTCGTTGCAGCCCGGCGTCGACGACCGAACCAATCCCATCGACGGTGAGCGACGTTTCAGCAACGTCGGTCGAAACCACCACCCGGCGCTGCGACGGAAGCGAGCGCAAAGCGGAGTCCTGTTCTTCGGGTGGCAGGGCGCCGTAGAGCGGCAAGACCGCTGCGTCAGTACGCCGTGCGATCTCCGCTGTAGCGCGGCGAATCTCCCCGACGCCGGGGAGAAAGACCAGCACGTCTCCCGGTTCGGTTAGGGCTTCCTCGACGACTGTGGCTACCGAGAGTTCCAGCTTGTCGCGGCCCTTGCGCGGCCGCCATCGAATATCGATTGGATGCGTTCGCCCTGGACACGACACAACAGGTGCCGGGGTCTCGGGGTCCTCGCCGATCAGCGCCGCAACCGCCGCCTCGTCGATAGTGGCCGACATCACGAGAAGACGCAGGTCCGGACATATGGTGTCGCGGGCGTCGAGCGTGAGCGCAAGACCCAGGTCGGCGTGCACGGAGCGTTCGTGGAATTCATCGAACAACACAGCGCTAACCCCAGGCAACGAAGCATCGTTTTGCAGACGGCGCGTGAGGATGCCTTCGGTGACGACTTCAATGCGAGTGTTCGGGCCAATCCGTCGGTCATCGCGGGTTCGCCAACCCACCGTGTCGCCAACCGACTCGCCCAACATCTGTGCCATTCGGCGGGCGACCGCGCGAGCGGCAACGCGGCGCGGCTCGAGCACCAGAATTCGGCCCGTTACCCAAGGCTCATCGAGGAGACGCAAGGGGACGACCGTGGTCTTGCCCGCACCGGGCTCGGCGGTCAGTACCGCGATTCCGACGTCGCGCAAAGCCTGACGGACATCATCGATCACGTCTTCGATCGGTAACCCAGTATCGCGCACACCCAAGTATGGGCCTCATATTCTCAAGGTGTGCCAACCGCAAGCTCAGAGTCTCTCTTCGAGTCCGTCCTCGAGCACCTCAACAAGATTTGGGGTGTGCGCGACGAGGCGATCGCCGAACTCTTCATCGACGCGATCGGCATCGATACGGATGCGTTGCCCGCTCCTACCTCCCGCTGGGACGAGGGCGACGTTGCCTTGATTACCTACGGCGATTCGATCACCAACGATGATCAGGCCCCGCTGCGAGCACTCGCCAATTTGGTTGGCAGCGATCTCGCCGATGCGATCAGCATCGTCCACGTCTTGCCGTTCAGCCCGTACAGCTCCGACCGCGGGTTCTCGGTGATCGACTACACCGAGGTAGATCCGAATCTCGGCACCTGGGATGACATGGCCGCTCTCGCCGACTCGGTCCCGTTGATGTTCGACCTGGTTCTCAACCACTCTTCGGCAAGCTCGGAGTGGTTCCAACAGTTCTTGCGCGACGAGGAACCTGGCCGTAGCTACATCAAAACTGGCGAGCCCGATTGGGATCTCTCCACGGTTACCCGCCCCCGTTCAACGCCGCTGCTCAGCGAGTTCGAGACCGAGGCGGGCCCAAAACTTGTCTGGACAACCTTTAGCCGGGACCAAGTCGACCTCGACTGGAGCAACCCCGAGCTCGTGGCCGAGATGTTGCGCATCATCGATCTGTACATCCGAAAAGGCGCTCGCCTATTGCGCCTCGATGCGGTTGCCTACATTTGGAAGGTGCCGGGCACGACCTCAATCCACCTGCCCGAAACCCACGAGATGGTCAAGCTGTTGCACACGTTGCTTGCGGCTCGCGCACCCGAGGTATCGATCATCACCGAGACCAACGTGCCCGATCGAGAGAACCGCACCTATTTCGGCAACAGCGACGAAGCGCATCTCATCTATAACTTCACCCTCCCCCCACTCGCGATCGATGCGGTGCTGAACGGTCGTGCCGACCGGCTCGTGGATTGGATGGCCCAAGCCGCTCCCCCGCCTCCCGGCACCACCTTGTTCAACTTCCTCGCAAGCCACGATGGCATCGGTGTCCGTCCAGCCGAAGGCTTCCTCAGCAGCGAGGAAATCGACGGCCTTGTCGAGCTGACCCACGCCCGCGGCGGCATGAACGGTACATACTCTCGAAACGGTGAAGATCGGCCCTACGAGCTGAACATCGCGTTCCCGGATCTGTTCGGCGGACCCGATGATCCGCACATGGCCGACAGGATCGTGTTGCTCCATACGATCGTGTTGGCGCTCGCCGGGGTGCCAGCGTTCTATATCAACTCGCTGATGGCAACGACGAGCGATCACGCCGCGGTCGAAGCCGATGGGATCCGACGATCGATCAACCGTGGGCGCGTCCACATCGACGATGTGCCCTCGCTCGATGGTGACTCGTGGCAAAGCCGCTTGTTCGCGGGACTGCTCGAACGTGCTGCGCTGCGTCGAGGCCACACGGCCTTTCACCCCGAAGGCGCCCAGGAGCTTCGCGATCTCGATGGGGTGCTCGCGATCGACCGCACATCGTGTGACGGTGTCGACCAGGTAAGCGTGTACTGCAACATGACCGCCGAGACCAAACACGTGCCTCTCGACGGCAGCTTCCATTGCCTTCTTACCGGCAAGGACCAAACAAACTTCCTCGAGCTGCCGCCCTACGGATCCTCCTGGCTCACCCCCCGCTAAGGATTTGTCCCCCGTTTGATACCTATGCGGTATCAAACGGGGGACAAATCTTTTTGTGGGTGTGGATTACGGGTCGTGGAGATCTTCGGATCGGCTATCAAGCTCGACCCGTTTCGTCTCGATAAAGAGGCGTGAGTCAAGAATCAGCACCAGAACAGTCTCGGGGCGTAATCGGGGGCGTCGTCGCAATCGCACTCGTTGCTCTAGTGGCAGGGTTTGTCCTGGGACGGTCCGGTTCTTCGGTCGTCACCGACGAGACCGCTGCAGTAGATCTCGCCGAATCCGCCGACGAGTTCTCCGGTGACCCGGCCTCGGATGGCGAGGCACCGGAAGCCTTGGCCCTGGTAGACGACCAGAACGAAGATCCCGCCAGCGCTGACGAGAACTCCGCGACCGATACCGCCGATATCACCACCCAGACCGCAGCCAACGACACCACGACCGACGACGAGAACACCGCCGCTCCGACCGACGACAGCGGCACAACTTCGGCCACCGAAGCGCCGTCGAGCAACACCAATTCCGATGACGCCACGAACGCCGTGAGCAATGCCTCCGCGCCGAATCCGGGTGCCGCTACGACGCCCGCCAGCCAAAGCCCCGAACCCACCGCCGAAGCGACGGCACCAACGGCAGCCAGCACACCTTCAACCACGGCCCCGTCAACTGACCAGACAACGGTATCGGTGCAATCGACTCAGGCACCCACGACAACCGCCGCGCCCGTCGCACAACCGGCCGCCGGAGTGCGACTGTTTGCAGATCCGACGAACAGCGCTGCGCAATGGGCGGCCAACAATTCGACCGACCCCCGAGCAACCACGATTGCGAACGCGATCGGTTCGCAGCCCATCGCACGATGGTTCGGGGACTGGAACGGCAACGTCGGTTCCGACGTGGCGAACTATGTCGATCGCGCACGGGCAGCAAACGCAGTGCCGACATTGGTTGCCTACAACATCCCCGAACGTGACTGTGGCCAACACAGCTCCGGTGGCGCTGCGAACTTTGCGGCGTACGACGCCTGGATCTCCTCGTTTGCCTCAGGTCTCGGCAATAGCGAGGCAGTCATCATCCTCGAACCCGACGCACTCGCACTCAACGCCTGCGGAGGCGTTGGCCGCAACCAGGCGATCGCCAGAGCCGTCGACACCATCAAGGCGTCGTGTTCGCAATGCCGCGTGTATCTCGACGCAGGACACTCGAACTGGATTGCGCCAGGCGAGATGGCGAACCGTCTTCGCGATGCCGGGGTCTTGGCCTCCGATGGCTTCTTCACCAATGTGTCTAACTACAACGCGACGAACCTGGAGCAGGCATTTGGCGCTCAGGTGCTCAACGCCTTAGGCAACCCTGCTGGGCTGGCCCAGGTCATCGACACCAGCCGCAACGGCAACGGAGCCAACGGCGAATGGTGCGACGCACCGGGCCGCGCAATTGGACCGAGCCCAACTCTGCAAACCGGGACCGCGACCGTCGACGCCTACCTGTGGGTCAAGGTGCCGGGCGAAGCCGACGGCTGCATTGCTGGCGCTGGCCAATTCGTTCCAGACCGAGCCTTCGAACTCGCGAACGGCTAGCCACGTACCCATGCAAGGCATGGCCCTCTGGCAGACACTGCGCACAGCTTCAGAACTGTTGCACCCAACGCATCGCGACGCGACCGCCGTTCACTCATCGGGGATCCAGCTTTCGGTTTGGACACCGAGGCCGTCTGCTATGCGGTTGACATAGGCGTAGTAGCCAATCACCTCGGTGATATCGAGAATGTCTCGGTCGGAGAAGCCCTCGGCGCGCAGCGCCGCGACATCGCCCGACGTCATGTCGCCCGGAGTATGGGTGAGCTTCACCGAGTACTCCAGCATTTCGAGACGCTTCGACGACAGGTCAGCCTTGCGCCAATCCACACCGATCTCGGCGAACAGCACATCGTCCTTCAGTAACCGGCGCAGACCGCGGCCGTGATGCACGAGTCAATAGTGGCAGCGATTCTCAAGCGAGACGACGTACGCGATCATCTCGCGCTCGACCTTGCGCAATGTCGCCGTCCCCGACATCGCCGACTTATACAGCGCGTTGTGCGCTGCCATGCCCGCCGGGTTGAGCGAGTGGATGGCCATGATGTTGTCAACGCGGCCGTATCCGTTGTCGACCACGGCGCCATACTGTTCGTCGAGTCCGGCCGTTGTGGCCCACTGGTCGTCGGGCACCATCCCGATAAACGAACGACTGCGATCGAGCTCTTCCTCCATAACGAAGGTTCTACTAGAGCTGGTCGGTTGGCGTGGCCCTCGGCGCCACGAGGTGCCAATCTGACAAGTAGATGGAACCGGGCAGACAACCAGATATGACGCTGCGCCTGGGAGTCGTGGCCGTCGCGTTGCTCTCGGCTGCCAGCCACTGGCTGGCACCGAGCTGGTTCAACTTGCCCCAAAATCCTGGCGGAGCGGGGCTCGGACCTGACAACGCAGACCCCGCACTGGCGGTCATCGCGGTGGTCGCCACGATCGGCGCCCTACTCGCGATCCGGTTTCGAACGACGGGAGGCGCCATCATCGGCGCAGCGGCCATCATGTCGTGTTTCCTGGTCGCGTGGGAGTTCCGACCCGTCGTGTGGATTCTCCCGCTTCCGCTCATCTTGTGTACGGCTGTCCTGATCACCCGTACCGCCCAAGGGCCAGACTTCTCCAAAGGTCGTCGCGCTGCGCTCGGAGCGATCCTCATCGGAGGTGCGGTCATTTGGCAGACGCTGCGAGCCGCCGCCGACCTGTTGAGCCCAACGCATCCCGACTCCGCCGCCGCTCCGCTCGATTCTCCGGCCGCCTGGCTTTGGGTCGGTTCGGTGAGCACGACATCGGCGACTGTGACCGCGGGCGGTTTGAGTGAGGGACCCGCTCGATTGCTGCATTGGGTCGACGACCAACAGCCGGAGTTCGTCGATACGGATGTGCCCGCTTCTGGCGTCGCGCGGTTTGAACTCAGCGGGTTGACCGCGGGGACCAACTATTTCTATCGAGTTGCCCGACCCGCCGACGACGACAACAATCCAAACCAGGGGACTCTGGTTCCGCTGGTGGCAGACAGTTCGTTTCGCACCTTCGATCTAAACCCCACCGACATCACCATCGCGTTTGCGTCCTGCGCGCGAACCGGCTCGAACGGCGCTGTCTTCGATGCGATTCGTGCGGTGGAGCCCGAGGTCTTCGTCCAACTCGGTGACCTCCACTACGCCAACCTCACCTCCACAAACCCCGATGACCACCTCGAAGCCCTGGGACGTTCGCTCTCCACACCGGCGCAATCGGCGCTCTACAGCAGCGTGCCAAGCGCGTGGATTTGGGACGATCATGACTACGGCGACAACGACTCCGACTCGTCGAGCCCCAGCCGGAACGCAGTATCCACGGCGTATCGCCAAGCGGTCCCTCACTGGGACGTCGACCCCGATGTATCCGCACCGATCAACCAAGCGTTCAGCGTTGGCCCGGTTCGAGTCATCACGACCGATACCCGCTCGCACCGAACGACGGACACCATGCTCGGGGCCGACCAAGAGGCATGGTTGATCAACGAGCTGTGTGTGGCGAGCGAGTCCCATGCGCTCGTGATCTGGGCGAACCCAGCGCCGTGGAACGTACCGGCGCAGCCGGGAACCGACCAGTGGGGTGGCTTTCCAGAAGAGCGACGCAGGATCGCAAACGCGATCGCGCAGGCCGGCATCGACAACCTCGTCATGATCTCCGGCGACTGGCACCTCGCAGCCATCGACGACGGCACGAACACGGGTTATGCCGATGACCGTTCACCTGGCCCACCGCTCATTCACGCCGCCCCGCTCGACCGGCCCGGACGAGGCACGGGACAGACCTACACCCATGGCGTCTTCTCCAATGCTGGCCAATTCGGGACGGTGCGGGTCTCTCGTAGTGAACTCGACTCGATCGATGTCGTGTTGACGGCGCACCTGTGGACGGGCGAGGAGTTGGGAAGCTTGAGCCTCACCATCGACGCGGACTCCGCTGGCTCGTAGACAGCGTTTCACTGTCACAGGCCAGTGGCAGTGTGTCTCTACGCCTTCGCAGCCGGCTTTGGGCTGCCTCGTTCTTTTCACTTCACGAGGCTCCAATGTCCCCTGTCCCGTTTCCTGTAACCGCTTCGCTTCTCGCGCCGATTTCCGAATGGTGCCTCGATACCTTCGAGGAACTTTCCCCGCTGCTCGTTGGCGCGCACTTTGGCGCTGAACAAATCAGTTTTCATCCCGTCGAACTCGACCCGGTCGATCCCCTCTCTGACCTGTGCGGGCTCATCGCCGACCCAGATTGGGATGTGGTGGTACTCATTGTCGATGTCCTTCACGCACACGATGGCGCACATCTTTGGGGGATCGAAGAAGGCCAACTTGCTCACGGCCGCGACCGGACGGGGGCCTCCGTCACCCTGCTTGATTTGGACCGAGGGCCCCGGCGAACTCTGCGGCAGCCACATGGAACCCTGCGCGTTGCGGTCGACCAGCTCTTCGACTCCTAGGGTTTTGGGCAACTACTGCGACATCACTTGTTAAGAGGTGCTGTTTCCCTTAGTACTCAATAGCGAGATATATTCGAGCTGTGACGGATAGGCCCCCGCAACGAAAGCCTGGCCCGACTCCCCCCGAGCCTGGACAGCCTTTGAACTACGTCGTCGACCGACGAAAGGTCGTTTTCGGCGTCGGTTTCGGCATCCTGTCCGCGGCCAGCATTCGCCACCTCGACACCTCTCGCACGGTCGTAACCACGAGTCCACGACCAACGGATCCCAACGATTCTGAGATCACCGCAGACCTTGCGAATGCAACGACGCCAACACCTGCGGAGGACTTTGCACAAGCACCAGAAACCGCAGAGCCCTTCGACGCGCCGATTCTCGATGCGAGCGCCCGACTGCAGCCAGGCCAACAGGCCGATGTCGTGCTTACCGGTGGTCGGGTCATCGACCCAGAGACCGGGTTCGATCGCGTCGGCAACGTAGCGATGATCGGCTCGACGATCGTCGAGATCTCCGATCAACCAATCGCAGCGGGACGCTCAGTAGATGTAAGCGGCCTCGTCGTCTCACCGGGGTTCATCGACATTTTGAGCTACCAGCCAAACGGATATGGCGAATGGTGGAAGATCGCCGACGGCGTCACCACCAACCTCGGCATGCACGGCTTGCGCTTCACCGCAGAACGCTTCTACTCCGACTGGGAATTCACCGGCGTGCCGATCAACTTCGGCGGCGCTGTCCACAACTCGTGGGCCCGTCAACAGGTTGGGTTCGTACCTGCCGAACCAGCAGCAGCAGGAGACATCACCGAAATTTCCCGAGTGGTCGAAGCCGAAGTACGCGCTGGCTACCTGGGCATTCACGCACAACCCGAGTACGCCCCAGGCGTAAGCGAGAACGAACTGCTCGACATGGGCCGCATGGCCGCATCGCTCGGCGTTCCGTTGTGTGTGCACGCTCGCTTTAGCGACACGACCAACACAGAACTCCAGGCACAAGCGATCCGCGAACTCATCGATATCGCCGACCAAACCGGTTGCCACGTCCACGTCGAGCACTTGAACTCCACGGGTGGAACGACCCGGATGGCCGAAGCGCTCGGCTCGCTTGAGGCTGCCATTGACGGCGGCCTGCGCATGTCATCGTGCATGTACCCCTATGAGTTCTGGGCCACCTACCTCGGAACCAGCCGCTTTGTTGGCTGGGAAGACAAGTACGGCCTGTCCTTCGACGATCTCCAGGTAGCGGGCACGAGTGAGCGCCTCACCTCCGACACCTACGATGCGGCACTCTCGCAAAATGCGTTGACCGCGGCATATGCAATCCCACGCTCGGATCTCGAACTGGGTGTGAAGGCACCGTTCATGATGATTGGCTCCGATGCCATCCTCGAACAGTCACACAACAACCATCCTCGATCGACCGGCGCATTCTGCCGGACGATCGGCGAGTTCTCCCGCAACCGGGGCTTGATCTCGCTGGTTGAGGCGCTGCAAATGGTGACGGTTCGACCGGCCAATCTTGCGGCGGTCGGTTCGAACCAGATGGCACGCAAGGGACGCCTCCAGATCGGTGCTGATGCCGACATCACCGTGTTCAACGCGAACACGATCATCGATCGCTCAACGCTCGAAGACCCTGCGCAAGAGTCCGTCGGGGTCGAGTACGTGTACGTGAACGGGACCCAAGTGCGAAATCCCGATGGCAACGTTGCGGGTGTCAGCCCGGGAGTGGCGATAACTTCTACCATCGCATGACCGAACGACACACCGAACGCACTGGCGAGAGCTTTGTGTGGGCGCTCACGACTGGCTTCTTCGCCCTGGGGGCGCTCTCGCTGTTCTTGTCCTTCGGTGGAGATAGCGATGCCGACGGTGTGAATGCCACCGGCACGGCCAACGGCGATGTCAGCGCCGATGCAGAACCAACAATCGATACCGACGGCGACGGGGTGCCCGACGCCGTCGCCGACGATGCAACGGCCGGAGTGCCGCCTGGCAGCACCGCGGCGGATCGCTTCACGATCTCGGCTTCAGGTGACATCTTGATTCATGAGCGGGTCGCTGAAGCCGCAACCAACGCAGACGGGTCTTTCGACTTCGCACCGCTGTTCAATCCGGTACGAGATCTCATCGCGACCCGAGACTTTGCGATTTGTCACCTCGAAGTTCCACTGTCGTCTACCAACGACGACCTCGCCTTTAGCGAGGGTGCCTTTCGAGTCCCATTAGAACTCGCCGACGCGATCCAAGGGGTGGGCTTCGATTCGTGCTCGGTGGCGTCGAACCACGCCTGGGACTCGGGCGAGGCCAGCGTCACCTCCACGATCGAGCAACTGCGACGCGTCGGACTGTCACATGTTGGAATAGCCAACACCCCCGAAGATGCCGCAAAGAGCTGGCAATTCAACGTGCTGGGCAACACCATTGGTCACCTGAGCTACACCTTTGGTCTCAACGGCAGAGCACCAGGTGAAGTTCCCCAGGACCGAGTGGCCCAGATCGACGAGGCCGCAATTCTGGCCGACGCTGCGCGCCAGCGAGAGCTCGGTAGTGAGTTCACCATCGTCAGCATGCACTGGGGAGCCGAGTTCCAGAACGAGCCGGATGCCCTGCAGTCGGACCTCGGGCCTCGACTACTGGCTTCTCCCGATATCGATCTCATCATTGGCCATCACGCCCACGTGCCGCAGCAAGTCGTGGAAATCAACGGCGAATACATCGCATACGGCCTGGGCAACCTGCTTTCGAATCAAGCGCAGGGGATCCCTGAGTGCCCTACTTCGTGTCCCACTGATAGCCAGGATGGTGTGCTGCTCGATTTCGTCGTCGAGCGCAACGCCGGGGGCACGTTGACGGTCGTCGATGTTGTTGCAAACCCCACGTGGGTCGATAACCGCAACACTTGGGCGATCATCCCCACAGATTCGCCTCCGGCGGTCGGTTTCGTGCTCGACCCGCAGATCCTTGCCGAATCTGGCGAACGAACCCGGGCCACACTCGGTGTCGAATAACGAGCTGAAACGCCCCGTTGAGCGTGCTTCCGGTCACGCTGGGCGATAAAACCCTCACCCTGCTTTGGCATTGTGCCGATCTCCTGGCATCCTGGCCTAATCCGCCTTGTTCTGCCTATTGAGGTCAAAGTACATGTTTGATGTTGGTGATCGTGTCGTCTATCCGCACCATGGCGCAGCCGTGGTGACGAAGAAGGAGATGCGTAAAGCCTTTGGCGAGAAAAAGGAGTATCTCGTTCTCGAGATGGCGCACGGCGAAATGACCCTCTCGGTCCCCGTCGATAGCGTCGAAGAGGTCGGCATGCGCTGGCCAATTAGCACCGAGGACGTCGAGGACCTGTTCGAGGTGCTGCAAAAGCGCGGCATCCGCGAACCGCCGAACTGGAGCCGACGCTTCAAGAACCATCAGGAGAAGCTCAAGTCGGGCGACGTGTACCAGGTTGCCGAGGTTGTTCGAAACCTTGCCCTGCGCGAAGCCGACAAGGGTCTTTCCGCTGGTGAGAAGTCGCTGTTCACCAAAGCTCGCAGCGTGCTCGTGAGCGAGCTCAGCTTTGCTTTGGAGATCTCCGAAGAGGACGCAACCGAACGCGTCGAGGGCGCACTCGTCTAATAGGCTTCGTGGTCGTCGTCTTCACGGTATTGACCACGGTTGCGTAGCCACTGGATTGCCGCAACGGTGAACCACAGCGTGCCAAAGACGAGCACGGGACCCCAGAAGATCCAATTTCCGGGCGACGATAGCTCTGCAAAAAAGCCGCGCCCAACGGCGAGTCCGAGGACCACGGTCACCGCGATTTGTCGACGAGCGTCATAGCGCCACCACCCGAGTTCACCGCCGATGAACTCAATCGTTGCCGGCAGTGACAACAGCCAAACCATTGCGAGGTCCCAGCTAGCAGGCCAGGGCGATACACCGAGCGGTGCAACGGCCAGCGTCACAAACGCTGTGACGTAGAACCAGAGGCATCGTCGACACACGTGACGCCCACGAATCACCGTGCAGCGTTCGTAGCGATGTGGCCAATGGTGGGCAAGCCAGAGCCCGCGATGGGCTCGCTTATTGGCAGCTTCGCCAGCTCGCCGCTGTTCGACCTCGGCAAAGGCCCGATCCAGCTCGGAAACATCAGACATAGGTTCCCTATCGGCCAGCAAACCTTTGTTGCTGAGCACCTCAGTTGCCCGGTTTGGCGCTAACCTAGAGCGTTGATCCGGGAAGTGGCCTAGTTTGGCTAAGGCGCCTGCTTTGGGAGCAGGAGATCGAGAGTTCGAATCTCTCCTTCCCGACAATTTCGCTCACCGCTACCCGGGCACTCCGGAGCGGTACCTCGGCAGCTACGAGCAGACCGAAGGCTGTTGGCCCGAAGATGCGGGCGTTGAGTCACCAGCGAAATGTTCGGTGACGATCATGCCGTTGGAAGACCCGAAGTTGGTCCGTCCACCGTCGTAGGTCAATGCGCCGATACCCACGACGTCGTAGTCCGGGCTGACAACGTTGCAGAAGTGACTAACCGAATTGACGAGGGCCACATGGATAGCGGTGACATCAGCGGTTCCGCTGTTGAATGCCAAGTTCTCGCCAGCTATAACGAATCCTTCCTGCCCCAGAATCTGGTGGAAGGCAGTACCGTGCTGGAACCATGGATTGCCCGGAGGCGAGCCCTGCGATAGCCAGATGTCCTTGGCGCCACGAAGAACGTCGGTGTAACCCTGCGCATAGCTGTTTGCGTCGGCATGTTCGGTGAGATCAGGTAGGCCGCAAAAGCTCCGGGTCTCATTGATGAGCCCTACGAGTTCACTACGTACCTGAGCGACAGTCGACTGGGTTTGTTGACCAACCTGAGCGGCGAAGTGGTTTGCGATGTCATTCTGGTTGCAGGCAACATTTGGGCCCGTGGCTGCGGTCGTCAAGACGCTGCCGTCTTCACAGCCGCTTTGGACTTCATCGAGGTAATCGCAGAAATCGTTGCCGCCGCCACCCCAGATCTGATCTACCTTCTCGCCACCATCAATGGTGTCGTGGTACTTGCCGCCCCGCAGTTCGTCGGCTCCGTTGTTCCCAGCCAGAACGTCCGCACCGCTGTTGCCCCACAATCGGTCGGGGTCTTTACCTCCGAAGAGAGCGTCCGCGCCCTGTCCGCCATACAGGTCATCGCGGCCGCGATTTCCTTCGAGTCGATCATTGCCAGCGCCGCCAACGATTGTGTCGTTGCCGCGGTCGCCGATAAGGGTGTCGTCGCCGCCACCACCGCAGATCACATCGTTGCCCTCAAGACCGTTGACGGTGTCGTCGCCGCCCAGGGCAAGAATGACATCCCTGCCATTGGTGCCAACAAGCACGTCGTTGCCGCTGGTTCCCACGATTGTGGCGGGTTCTCCATGACAGGTCGGCTGACTCGTACTCTGCGAAGCAGCAGCACTTGGTGCCGTGCTAACCAGTACGCCAACCAAGGCCAAACTTGAAACGATCGCTGTCCGCCGGGGGGAAGGAGTAAATCTCACACCCGAGGTAACGACGCGTTCCTTCGCGAAGTTGAGGGGTAAATGGAACTAATTCTGACGACCCGATGACAACGAGTTGTCGGCGACTCGTAGTGCGTCCGGCCATTTTTTCTGGTTCACCTTGAATCGCTACTCACGCTGCCGACCAACCTCGTGTGACATCAAAATTGACAACCACTCTTCACCTCGAACTTCAGGCGAGCACCAGCTATTTCGCCGAAGAGATCAGCGGCCCGGTCGTTGCCCGCAAGGCCGTAGTCGACGGTCTTCTCGACCTACGAAACCTCGGACGTGGACGAGATCTC
Source organism: uncultured Acidimicrobiales bacterium (assembly GCA_964441145.1). Taxonomy (GTDB): domain Bacteria; phylum Actinomycetota; class Acidimicrobiia; order Acidimicrobiales; family SHLQ01; genus SHLQ01. The sequence continues at coordinate 7,113 of CAYTUB010000036.1, read as the reverse complement.
GGTCTAGAACTGACCGTTGACGCCATGCTCGAGTCGCTTCCTGCGAGCACGTCCGTGAGCTCGGAGTGGTGGCTGAGCTGTTTGTCAGAACTCACCGATCACGCGGTGTTTCTTGCAGCCGGGTACCCGCCTGCCACCAATGAGCTTGTCGCTGCCTAGACCACCAGGCTGAGAAATACCTCACTGCTCACATTTGGTCCCTATAGTCGTCCCACCGGCGACGAAGGGGGAGAGCATGGACAAGGCGAGAGCCAAAGAATTCATGGGGACCATGATCGGGATCCTCAACGGAGGTTCCCTAGCGCTCATGATTAGCGTTGGGCACCGAACCCGCTTGTTCGACACCTTGGCTCCCCTGGGAGCTGTCACCAGCGTTGAGCTCGCTGACGCGGCGTCACTCGATGAGCGTTACGTTCGAGAATGGCTGGCGGCGATGACCGCCGGAGGGATCATCGAGTTCGACCCCGAGACCCAAACCTACGAGCTGCCCGAAGAACACGAGAAGCTCGTCACGCGAGCGGGCGGACCGCTCAACGTCGCCTCCACAATGCAGTACATTGCCTTGCTCGGCCAGGTCGAAGACGATGTTGTTGAGGCCTTCACCACGGGAGCAGGCGTTCCATATGCCCGCTTCCCCGCCTTTCAGTCCCTTATGGCCGAGCAGAGCGCGGCCCGTTTCGACGCCGGCCTGTTAACCGAGACCCTCCCATCGATCTCGGGCCTCGTGGATCGGCTCGAATCCGGTATCGACGTCGCCGACGTTGGCTGCGGCAGCGGGCACGCACTTGTGATGATGGCCAAAGCGTTCCCGAACAGCTCCTTTGTTGGCTATGACTTCTCCGACGAAGCCTTGACGACAGCGCGCAATGCTGCTGTGGACTCCGAGCTCTCCAATCTCACCTTTGTGGCCGCGGACGCCGCCGCGATCGACGCCACCGATGCCTACGACTTCATCACCACCTTCGACGCCATCCACGATCAGGCCTATCCAGACACCGTCTTGGCGAACATCGCTCGCGCCCTGCGGACTGATGGGACCTACCTGTGTGTCGAGCCCAAGGCAGCCTCAGCCCTCGAGGACAACCTCGACGATCCCATGAGCCCCTACCTGTACACCGTGTCCACCATGCACTGCATGAGCGTCTCGATCGCCGGAGGCGGCGAGGGTCTCGGCACGGCATGGGGAACCGAACGCATTGTGGAAACCGTTAACGACGCCGGGTTTGCACGCGTCGAACCACACGAACGACGGTCCGATCGGACCAACACCCACTTCGTGTGTCGAAAGACGTAAACCAACTCCCCCGTCCGAGGTGGGAAGAATCGCCGAGTTTCGCTACGCTTCGTAAGTCCTTCGGGGATGGTGTAATTGGTAACACAGCTGTTTCTGGTACAGCCATTGGGGGTTCAAGTCCTCCTCCCCGAACTACCCGGATTACGTCCGGAAACATAGTTGGCGAGAAATCTTCGTCAATGCATCCTGCCCCGTTCGTCTAGCGGCCTAGGACGCCTGCCTCTCACGCAGGTAACACGGGTTCAAATCCCGTACGGGGTGCCAGTTTTGTCTCGGGCGCTTGGGCGCCCTCCGACAAATGGGCCTTTGCCCTCCGCTTCGCTCCGGGCAAACGCCTTCACACGTCGACATCCGCGGAAGCCGATATGGTCGCTCCGCGAGCTCCGCTCCCCCATGGCAAGCGCAGCGACGGTTCGAAGGCGAAGGGGCACCCTCCGACAAATGTGCCTTTCCCCGCCGCTCGTGCCGGCCCTTTATACATCGCAGTCGAAGCGTCACATAGTGCCCGATGCTTTTCCGAACCACCGAAAAGCTGCATTACGTAAAGCTGCGGATTGTTCTACCGTGTACTCATGGAAACGGTGTTGCGGTGTTTGGGGCCGAGCAGTACCCGTCGATTGTTGTCCGATGGTCAATGGTGTGAGTGATAACCGGCTACCAGGTTGGATGCACAGGCCCGTGTACCGCTTAGCGGCTACCATGGTCAGCTTCGGCGCTACCTTCTTGCCCTTCGTAACGGTGACAGGGCTGATGTCGGGTTTCACAGAGTTTCGTACCGGGTCTGCTGTCGGCGGCCTCTTCGCTCTGGTAGTCGGTCTGTTGTTGATAGCGGGCGGATGGATCAAGAACAGATCTGCTTGAAACGCCGAAATCACAATTACGTAAAGCGTCCTCGAGCGGCGTCTTGCCGATCAGGGCGCTGGCAGAGGATTTGCTACGAGCGGTCTGGCCAGCTTGAATACTTGCTCAACCGGAACGCCTAGAACACTTGCGATCTTCAATGCGAGGACTGTCGAGGGAACGTACACCTGGTTCTCGACGGTGTTGATGGTCTTGCGGGTCACGCCGACGGCGCGTGCGAGTTCCTGTTGAGTCATGTGCCGTTCGGCGCGAAGAATCTTGATGTTGTTGTCCAACTCAGACACGTGAGGCAAGTTTCGCAACGGGAAAACGCATGCTGAACATGAATAGGGCGAAGAACAGGAACCCCATCGCGGTAGCGGAGAACGGAAAGATGATGCTTGCAAAGGAAGCGACCATCATCAAGAACGCCGTGCTGAGAGCGGCATCGGCTACCCGTTGTACGTTGTCCACCACTTCTCGCTCGTCGGGTTCCACGGCTGGCAACTGTGAGAGTTGCGCAGAGTTATACAGCAGCGCTGCCGCCCAAGCGAGAGTCAGCACGGTCAACGAGGTCGTGAGAGCGGTTCCTAACGCTCCCTCAAAAGCGAATCGAGCTCCGCTGTCCAGTGGCCGTTCGGCAGAATATTGGACTGCTTGCCAGAGCGTCGAAGGTACGAGCAAAAACAGAATTAGCTGTTGGCGCTTCTGCAGTTTCTCCCGCCGCAGCTCGGTGGGGTCTGTCTCTTCGTCGCTAAGCATCTCGCTCATGTCGTCATGATAGTTCAGGTGTAACCTTTGCGTTACATCGTCGGTGGTCATCGCAGCTGCAGTAAGTCGCCGAAAAGGGCCATTACGTAAAGAGTTCTCGGTGAGATCCATTGCCCAACCGACACGGTTGGTGCATCTCCGTGTGTGATCAAGCTGAGTGATCAAGCATTTCAGTGCACTTCATTCGCGCCGATCTACCCGAAACGGTCATCGAGGTACATCGATTCAGAACCTTCCGCTGCGCCGTCCCGATCGAGGACCAGAGGAGCTAGTCGAGCGACAGCCGGATCGTCGATTCGATGTATTTGCAGCGGTGAGCGAGAAATTTCCGAAAGAGTGCTTTCCGAGTTGTTATCGAACGTACGTTCGATTATGGTAGTGTTCATGAGGGCGGCGACCACATCAACCACAACCGGCGCTGATCCCGATGTTGCGGCGATGTCGATCACGGATTCGATGATCTCGGTCGACCATTCCCTGTCGCATCTGCCAGCCAAAACGGCGTTGGAGTTGGTCGAGTTCTGTCGTCGCCGTCTCGATGCATCCGAGGCTCGGATCCTGGCGGATCGTTACGAGAAGGGCGCGTCTGATCGTGATGTGGAGGACATGGCCAAAGGGTCCGACGGTAAAACATCGAAAGCCGCAGCGAAGAAGAAAGCGCGTCGTGCGAAAGCCGCGAACGCGAACCCGGGTCTGGCCGATCGGCTAGCCGAGGGCGACCTGTCATCTGAACAAGTAGATGTGATTGCTGACGCTGCGGATGAAACCGACGGCGAAGCAGCCTGCGACGAAGAACTCATCGACACGGTCGCTGGTACGTCTCCTGAGCAAGGCAAGAAGAAAGCCCGCGAGTACGTCAACAAACGCCGCAACGCCGATGACGTGCAGAAGCGATTCGATCGCCAGAGACGTAATCGCGGCGTCTACCGGCACCGGCTCTCCAACGGCAACGAAGCGCTCACTATCCACGGGCCAACCGAACACCTCGACGACATCGAGAGAGGCATCCACGCCGACTCCGACACCGAATACCGCCAAGACGGCGGACGAGACGTCGCGTCAACCAAACACCCACGCACCCGAGACCAACGAAACTTCGACGCTGCATACCAACGCTTCACCCAGCAACAGGCCGGCACCCAACAACACGCAAAACCCACGACGAGCGATTCCGACCGAGACACGACCGACAAAGGCTCCAGCTCCCACGCCGCCAAACCAACCGCCACGCGCCCCGACTCGAGCAACAACCGGCGGGCCATCATCTTCATCACCGCCACCATCGACCAGATGACCGGCAAAGACCCCGCACCGTTCACCACCGTCGACGGCAAACCACTGCCGCAATCGGTAGTGGATGAGCTCGCAGGCGACGCCGCGTTCATTGCTCAGGTGTTCTCCAAGGATGGAGAGCTGTTGTGGCAAGGCCGCAAACACCGGCTCGCAACACCGGCACAAATCAACGGACTCATCAGCCGCGACGCTGGTTGCGTCCAGTGCGGAGCGCACCACGGCCGATGCGTTGTCCATCACCTTCTGCCGTGGGAGTCGCCTCGAAAAGGCCCCACCAACATCAACAACCTCGTCCTGCTCTGCACCGACTGCCACGTACGGCTACACAGAGCGAAACGCACCATGTTCTACGACCTCGAATCGCAGACATGGAACACCCGGCCAGCAACACACGATGAAATCCCGCCCGATGGCGGGCCCAAACCCAAACCGCCGCCAGGCAAATACCGGGCAAAACCGGCGAACCTAAGACCTGAACCCGGCACCACACCACGTACCAAGCCGTCCCTGCACGAACGCCAACCGAAACCCGGAATCCGACCCAAAACCGAAACGTCGGAACCTTCAGCGACGGCCCAGTTGTTCGCCGACAGTGTTAACGCCAGGCGCTGAGGCGGCGGAAGCTGATGACGCGGCCGATGGCGACGGCGACGGTCTCGCGGAGACGGCGATCCAGGCTGGTGTCATCGCTCGATGCAACAACCTCTGCGGTTAGTCCCACTTCGGTAGCGATCTCCGCGCTGCGACGGGCGTGGTAGGCATCGGTGACGATCACGACCGTTTCTTGACCGTCGGGCAATTGGTTCGCTGCAGCGAGCAGCGACTCGTACGTATCGCCACCATCGGTCACGACCACGATGTCGGCTTCTTGGACCCCTTCGTTGCGAAGGTATCGAAAGGCAGCGAATCCCTCGGTGAAGGTGTCGCCGGGCTGATTGGCGCCGGTGGTAACGATCCGCTCAGCAGCTCCATCGCCCCACAACACCAGTGCCGTGTCGAGGCGACTCTCGAGCACTGGCGAGGGCTCACCGTTGTACTGGGCAGCACCTAGGACAACGATTGAATCACCTTGCGCTCGGACATCTTGAGACGCGTTTGCGGCGTTAGAGACCTGCACAAAGACAACGACAAGCCACAAGCCCGCGAGAGCTACAAACACCGCAGTGCCCCAGCCCAGCACCCGTCGTGCGATTTTCATCGAGTCGAATTCACCTCTACGTCCACCACGAGTTTGGCCTCGGCGATCCCTAGATACAAGGCTAGGCCCATGACAACCCCTCCTCTCGAATCCAAAAAGACCTTCGACGTCGCAGAGCTGGACCCCGTCAGCTCCTACAAGCTCGGAACCGGGCTCACCGTCCCACGACCGATCGGATGGATCGGCACCATCTCCGAGCACGGGATACGCAACCTTGCGCCGTACTCGTTCTTCAACATCGTGGCGATGCATCCGCCAACGTTCGTTATCGCACCCGTCACGTTGGGCCGTAAGGACACGCTGACCAACATCGAGAAAACCGGTGTCTTCACCGTAAACATCGTCACCGAAGAAACCGTTGAAGCAATGAACGCAACATCGGCAACCGTCGAAGCCGACGTCGACGAATTCGAACACGCCGGACTCACCGCAGTCCAGGCCGAAACCTCTGACGCCCCAATGGTCGGTGAAGCGGTCGCGAACTTCGAATGCGCAATGACCGAGATGATCCCCGTCGGCACAGCCACCGAAGATCAAGCGGGCCTTGGCATGCTCATCATTGGAGAAGCGAGCCGTATCCACATCGCCGAACGGGTGCTGTCCGAAGACCTCCACATTGACCAGCGTGAACTGCGCGCCGTTGGGCGCCATGTCGGCAATGGCTATTCGAGAACCGCTGACTCACTCTTTGACATCGATCGTCCCGAGTAGCTGCCGGTACTCGAACGGATTAACGCGTCTGGCCTACGGAAGGGCTTGCAGGTCGACGTCGGTATCCCCGGTGACCAAGACTGCAATGGCCGGTCCATCGGGAACTCCTTCGACCCTGACGGTGCCGATCGCTGATGATCCAGCCGGGATCGTGTCGTGTATAAAGCGAACTATTCCCGGAAGGCGTTCTCCGTTTGCTGCTTCGACTTCTATCGCAAAGGCCGCGGTCGAAGGGACTTCCTCGGTGCTGTCGTTAGAGACTCGAATAGCAAAGGATCGTGTCCCGTTGTTCACCGGATCGACGTCATAGACCGACAACCCAATCCCGACCACCTCGATGCTCAGCGGCTCAGCGCCAGCGTCTTGTGGTGGCTCTGGTTCATCGTTGACGACCGATTGGATCGTGCCGTCAGCTTCCTCAGAGTCTGGACCATCAGCTTCTGTGACGTTGGTTGGCTCTGCGTCCGCCTCGGGTTCGGATGCGTCCTCGCCGATAGGGATCTCCTCGGTGGTACCGGCAACTTCGGTCTCGATCGCCTGCGGATCGGAATCCTGTGTGAGCAAGAACCCAGCGGCAGCCCCCGTGATAACGAGGCCCAAGAAGGCCAAGGTCAGCAATACCACCGGAATTCGAGAGCCGGCCCGAGGTGCCTCGGCCTCCGAAGTCTGTCGTAGGTCCTGGTCCTCGCGGACACTTACCGGTTGTGGGGCACGGCGAAGCGTGTCTTTGCGATGGCGACGGTCGTTCCCTTTGGCGCTACTGGACTTGTGGCGCGCCAGCGCGTCAGCGAGCAAAGCTGCGCCCTCGTTGCTCAGAACCGGAGCCTCAAGCTCCTCGTCTTTGTCTTCCACGCTCAGTAAACCCTGTGCATGCGTACTACTACCTCACCACGTACAACTACCTATGGAAGGAAAATAGCACCTCAAGGGCAATTTTTCTAGATCGGCTTCACTCTACGTGGTTATTCGGTCTCCAGGAACTCGCTTAACCGCGCAAAGCGCGCAA
>CAYTUB010000035.1:14747-31215 GCA_964441145.1 uncultured Acidimicrobiales bacterium | reverse complement strand
ACTCTACGTGGTTATTCGGTCTCCAGGAACTCGCTTAACCGCGCAAAGCGCGCAACGACCACATCCCGATCGAGAGTAGCAACGGCATCCCATAGCGGGATACCTGCCGTCGAACCGGTGATCGCCGCGCGGGCGGGCACTTGCGACCGAGCTCCAAGCTCATCGCCGACGGCACCCACAGCCTCATTGAGAGCTTCGGGAGTCCACTCGACATCAGAAAACCGTTCTGCCAGACCAGTGAGCACTTCCCGCACGAGCTTTCCTTTTCGGATCCCCTTGTTCCAGCCTTTGGTCTCCGTGTCGAAGGTGACCTCGTCGGTAAAGAGCCAACCAATAAAGTGCGGGATCTCCGAGAACGTGTCGACCCGTTGTTGCACGTCAGCTGCGACCATCTCGAAGACCTCGGGACGGTAGTCGGCGGCATCCCAACTAATTTCGGTATCGACGCCGTACACAAAAGGTTCTGCGATCTCGATAAATCGCTCGACGGGAAGCGCGCGTATGTATTCGCCGTTGATGTGGTTGAGCTTCGTTACATCAAAGAAGGCCGAACCCTTGTTGACGTTCTCCAGCTGAAAGAGGTCGACAATCTCCGAAATCGGTCGGATCTCGACATCATCGGGTGGACCCCATCCAAGCAACGCCAAGTGGTTCACCATGGCCTCGGGCAAGTAACCGTTCCCGAGAAAATCCATCAACGAGACATCATCACGACGCTTCGACAACTTCTTGCGCTGCTCGTTAACCAAGAGCGGCAGGTGGGCATAGGTCGGCGTTTCGCCAAAGTCGAGAGCATCCCAAATCACCATCACCTTGGGCGTCGTATTGAGAAGATCCTCGCCACGAATCACATGAGTGATCCCCATCTCGGCATCATCGACCGCGTTCGCTACGAGAAATGTTGGCGTTCCATCACTGCGGCGAACAACGAAATCCTCAAGCTCACTGCAAGAAAATCGGACCTCACCACGGATCACGTCGTCGATGACAACGTCGCCCTCATCGGGAGTCCGGAAGCGCACCACACAATCGGGACCGTCGGCAAGACCCTTGTCGCGAGACCACCCGTGGTATCCCGGAGCAAGACCCGCCTCTTTGGCGAGTTCGTCTGACTGCTCGCGTGTCAGATTACAGAAATAGGCGTGCCCGGTCTCGACGAGACGCTCGACAGCATCCACGTGAAGTCGCTGCCGTTGCGACTGGTAGTAGGGGCCCTCATCCCAATCGATACCCAGAGTTTGCAAGGGCTTGACGATGGCATCGATGTACTCCGGCTTGCGGAGCGCGGCATCGGTATCTTCGATCCGCAAGATCATCTCGCCATCGGTCGCCTGAGCAAAGAGCCAGTTGAAGAGAGCGGAGCGGGCGGACCCGACATGGAGGAAGCCTGTTGGGGCAGGCGCAAAGCGCACACGGGTAGTCACGAGGGGACAGACTAGCGATGTGCGGGCACGGGCAACACCCGAACTCGATTAGAACCGCAGCTGGTCTCGCCAATTCGCTCGATAGCGGGTAGCGACCTCGTCTGGGGTCTGGGTGAGCACATCGTTGCTCACCATGTCCGCGATAGCGCGACGTTCGAAGTAGTGGAACGAGTAGTGGACTTCGGCAAATGCGTCTTTGCGGAACTCGATCAACTCTGCGTTGGCGTTCTCGTCGAGGAAGCCAAACAAGGTGTACGCGATACGGAGATCGTGGACAACGGGCGCCCGGTGAAACAACGACGCACGCTTCAATGCAACGCCGACACAGCCAGCGTCAACATCACCGCGATACTCGCCGTCGGTCAAGATGAGCTTGGTGTCGAACAGCGGGGTGAGAGTGAGCACAAAACCCTGGTCCGGGCCTTGGGCACCGAGACGCCCTCCGTCTACTGGTGCGCTGCCAAAGCTCTCTCCGGGGCGATTGGCGCTTCCCTTGCCCGCCCGCTGGGGCGGCGAAGAGTAGTGGCGCTTGGTGGTCGATGCGATTGGAACGTACTCGGGGGCGGCCATGCCTTAAGCCTAGGCCGCATCCTGACTCGAATCGATTCCGGTCCTTGTACCGATCCGGTCGATGATTGGCTGGCGGGGAGATCCCCGGCGTGCTTGACGAGCGGTCACCCGTTCGAGGAATTCGGCGGCGGCAGGCTGCTGATACCTAAAGGAGGCAATGACGTCGTTCTCGAGTTCTTCGTCCTCGACGTCCAGCATCGAAAAGACGATGTCGGCTTCTTGGTCGCGCATGATGACCAGTCCGTCGTCGGGGAGGCTTCGCATGCGACGGATGCTCGACGCAACAACATCGAGCATTTCGCGATTAGTCGGCGAATCAAGGTTGCCGAACACCTGCAACCAGGTGAGCATCGCGTACCAACCCGCTTCACTTTTGCAGCCCTTGCACTCGTCGAGGTAGAGCCCTGCGAGTTTCATCAGGAGTTGCCCGGAGGGGCCAATCTTGTCGTTCTCGATATCAACCAAACGAGTAATTGGCGCCCCGGTCACTTGTGACACGGCGCCAAGCGTCATGTCGCTGGCCTCACGCCACTCACGCAGCGCACCGCCAAGTGTCTCACCATTTCGATCTTGATACGCCATCGATTTCGCTCCTTGAACCGATTCCAATCGACAAGGGCGCCGCCGCCATTAGGTCTCATCGGCTAACTAGCAAGCTCGATAGCTCTCCGCCGGTGCTGTTATTGGTGGTGCAACAGAGCAAAAACCATCGAGTCTGCAAGCGCCTGCCAGCTCGCCTCAATGATGTTCTCGCTGACACCCATGGTTGACCAGCTTTTCAAACCGTTGGTCGATTCGAGTAACACGCGGGTCACCGCCCCGGTTCCTTGACCAGTGTCGAGAACCCGAACCTTGTAGTCGGTGAGCGAAATCTTCGAGAGTGCCTCGTCGTAGTGACGTCGAAGGCCGTATCGAATGGCTGCATCGAGCGCATTCACCGGACCGTTGCCTTCGCCGGTGGCCACGATTCGCTCTTCGCCAACCCAGAGCTTCACCGTTGCTTCGGTTTCGACTTCGACGGCCTTGTCGGTCCAGGCTCGGCTCCCCGATCCAGATCGATGATCGAGGTTCACCCTGAAGCTCTCGAGCCGGAAGAAATCCTGCTCCCAACCGGCGGCATTTCGCATCAGCAATTCGAGGGAGGCATCTGCAGCCTCGAAGTGATAGCCCTCGTACTCGAGGCGCTTGAGTGTTTCGGTGATATCGCCGAGGACTTTGCCGTCGATGTCAATGCCGAGCGCTTCTGCCTTGAGCGCCAGCGTGGAGCGGCCAGCCATGTCCGAAACCAAGAACCTGGTTCCGTTACCGACCATGCTTGGATCGATGTGTTCATAGGCATCAGGGCGACGCGCAATCGCCGAGGTATGCAAGCCCGCCTTGTGCGCAAAGGCCGTCGCTCCTACGTAGGGCTGTTGTGGGTCAGCGGCAAAGTTCACGAGGTCGGCCACTCCGTGCGCCACGCTGGTCAGGTTCTTGAGGCCGTCTTCGCTGATGGTCTCGACGCCCATCTTGAGCGACAGATTCGCGATCACTGGCACGAGGTCGCAGTTGCCGACCCGCTCGCCATAACCGTTGATCGTGCCCTGTACCTGGGACGCCCCGCCTCGCACTCCAGCGAGTGCATTGGCTACGCCGCAGCCGGTGTCGTTGTGGAGATGGACCCCAATGTCAGATGTTCCGTCGGCACCGCCAAGGTGATCGAAGACTTCCGACACCATGCGTTCGACGTCGGTCGGTAGTGAGCCGCCGTTGGTGTCGCATAGAACGAGACAATCGGCACCCGAGACCGCGGCCGCTTCGAGCACAGCGAGGCTGAACTCGGGGTTCCGGCGGTAGCCATCGAAAAAATGTTCGGCGTCGAAGAAGACCTTCTTGCCCTCGCCCTTCAAGAAAGCGACCGAATCGGCGACCATCGCAACGCCCTCGTCGAGGGTTGTCTGGAGCGCTTCGGTGACGTGATAGTCCCAGGTCTTACCCACGATGCACACGACGTCGGTTTGCGCGCTCAGAAGATTCTGAAGTGTTGGATCGGTATCGCTCTTTCCCTTCGCCCGACGCGTTGAGCCAAAGGCCACCATTTCGGCGGTGCTGAGTTCAAGCTCTGAACGGGCCCGATCGAAGAACTCGACATCTTTAGGATTCGCGCCCGGCCACCCGCCCTCGATGTAGGCAACACCGAGGCGATCGAGCTGTCGAGCGATCTTGAGCTTGTCCTCGACGGTGAGCGAGATGCCTTCGAGTTGGCTGCCATCGCGCAGAGTCGTGTCGTAGATTTCCACCCGATCTGGCTGGCGATCGGTGCGATCGATTCCGCTCAGGTCACCCTGCACGTCCGAGCCGCTCATAGTGCTGCGACAACCTTGTCCCCAAGCTCGACAGTGGAGCCAGAGTCCGCAGCGACCTTCTCGACGGCCTTCGTGATTCGTTCCGCAGCGTCGACTTCGCCGAGGTGCGCGAGCATCATCGCTCCCGAGGAAATCGCGGCCAAGGGGTTCGCAATGCCTTGACCCGCAATATCGGGCGCTGAGCCGTGGACAGGTTCAAACATCGAGACACCCTCGGGGTTCAGGTTGGCCGACGAAGCCAACCCAACACCACCGGACACTGCCCCGCCAAGATCGGTGAGGATGTCGCCAAAGAGGTTGTCGGTCACGACCACGTCATAGCGCTGGGGATCTTCGACGAAGTAAATGCAGGCCGCGTCGACGTGGTTGTAGGCCGTCTCCACAGACGGGAACTCTTCGGCGACTTCGTTGAACGTGCGCTCCCACAGATTGCCCGAGAAGGTCAAGACGTTGGTCTTGTGGACCAGGGTGAGGTGGTTGTCGCGCTTGGTGGCGAGATCGAATGCGTAGCGGACGCAGCGTTCCACGCCGTGACGGGTGTTGACCGAACCCTGCGTCGCGATCTCGTCGGGAGTGTTCTTTCGCAGGAAGCCACCCTCGCCGGCGTAAGTGCCTTCGGTGTTTTCGCGCACGACGACGAAATCGTGGGATCCGTCAGGGGCAACGAAGGGACGGTGGTTGATGTACAGATCCAGCTCGAACCGCATACGGAGCAAGAGTCCACGCTCGATGACGCCCGGAGGCACGTCGGGCGACCCGACAGCGCCCAAGTAAATAGCGTCGAGGCCGCGCCACTCGTTGAGGATCTCGTCGGTCAAGATCACCTCATCGCGTAGATAGCGCTGACCACCGAGGTCGTAGTCGACGGTGTCCAGCTCGACACCCGCGGCCTCGATGACCCGAAGGCCCTGGGTGATTACTTCTGGGCCGATGCCGTCGCCACCAACAATTCCAACCTTGTAGGCCATGAGGGTCCTCTCCTAAACAGACTCGCAGATTCTACGGCGGCTACATCAACTTCGGAATTCAGAGACGCGATAGAGCGGACAACGCAGACGCGGCCTAAGGCCAGCAGTCCCATAGGGCACAATGTGAGGATGCAGGAATCGGGCGCCCGGCCGGGCGAGCACACCACCCCGGTGCTGGTCTTCACCGACGACGGAGGGGATCGCCTCGTCACGCGAAAAGGTACCGATGGCGAGTTTGGCGTGTTCGTGCACTGCATCCCGGGGGCGGCCGTGTTCTCACTTCCACCGGGAGTCGATCGCCAGCTGCGCTCCGAAGAGCTGAGTTTGGCAACCAAACACTTGCGCATGTTCGCCAAGAGTCGAGGAGATTGGGTTACCCCGGTCGTCAGCTTCGATGGCACTCCTTTGTCGCTTGGACCACTCGTCGAGCTCACTTCGGTCGAGCCGATGGCCGGTCACCGATTCGAATGGGGCGGCCGCGCCTGCGCACTGGTGGTGACCAAATCGGTAGATCCGCTGCTCGAGGTAACTACCGGCCAGGTGTACACCTACGACTCGACCTGGGTAGACCCCAAGCCCGGCATCATGGACCGCGTCTTTGGCCGCTTCTTCAACGACTAAACGCTGAGGATCCGCCTGCTCGATCAGGTTTGTTCGGCTGCAGGCTGAATGATCGCGCCCGTGTCTGGGAGCCCGCCACTCCCCACCGCGGTCGTGTAGAGATCGTCGGCTACGACCAGATCACCGTCGTAGCCGCCAGCTCGAACTTCATCGATGAAGAGCTGCCGCTCATCCTCGCTCGTCGGGGCGGGGATGAGATGGGTGAGCACGAGTTTGGGCACCCCGAGCCGGGCTGCCTGCTCACCGATGAGGCGGGTGTCGGCGTGATAGTCGGTCACGTATCGGCGCCGCTCGGGAAGCGTCTCGAAGAACGAGAACCGCATCGCTTCGTAGACGAGAACGTCAACGCCGTCGGCGAGGGCCGCTACCTCGTCACATACCCGCGTGTCCCCGGTGATCGCCACCGAACCGTCCGGAGTGTCCACGCGATATCCGACGGCGTTGGGGCATGGTTCGTGTCGTACTTGGCCTGCGCTCACGACGACATCGCCGTGGCGCCATACCTCGGTCGGGTCGTCGGGGATGTCGAAAGCGACGATGTCTATCGCCGGGCTCGTGTCGCGTCCCGCATGATCGGCTCGCACCTCGATGTCGCGCTCCCAACCGTCGAGCAGTGTCTCGAGGTATTGGGATACATCGCCTCGGGGCCCGATGACGGGAAGCGGAGCGTTGTTGTCCGTGCGGTCCATCACCCAGTGTGTGAGGACAATGTCGGTCAGGCCCACCACGTGGTCACTGTGGTGATGGGTGACGAACAGCGCGGTGAGGTCGGGGATCCATACATTTGCGCCCGCCAGGCGTTGCACCGTGGAGCGGCCAGCATCGAACTGCAAGGTGAGGTCGTCGTAGCGAACGAGAGCTCCGGGGCCGGCCCGATCGGCGCTCGGAATCGGCGTTCCTGTCCCGGTAACGGTCAGTGAAGTAGCCACAGCTCTGTCGGTCTATTCCTTGACGTAGGGCTGGCCGTCGGCGGCCGGCACTCGTGACTTTCCGACGAGTCCGGCGACCACGATGATCGTCGCGATGTAGGGCGCCATGAGCAGGAACTCCGAGGGAATCGGCGTCTGCAGGATCGCCAGCTTGCCTTGCAGTGAGTCGGCAAAGCCGAACACGAGCGCTGCACCAAGGGCACCGATTGGCATGTACCGCCCAAAGATCATGGCGGCGAGGCCAATGAATCCGAGCCCGACGGTAATGTTCTCGTCGAAGCGACCAGCGGATCCAAGGGTGAAGAAGGCGCCACCAAATCCGGCCACCGCACCGCCGAGCATGACATTGCGATAGCGGGTCTTGAACACGTCGATGCCGACGGTGTCAGCTGCACGAGGCTTCTCCCCCACCGAGCGGGATCGGAGTCCCCAGCGGGTGCGGAACAAAGCCCACTGCAGAACCACGGCGAGCACAATGGCGACGTACACGAAGATGTTGTTGTTGAACAGCACGGGACCAATGACCGGTATGTCGCCGAGAAGCGGAATATCGATCGGTGCGAAACGGGCACTGCTGTTGAGGCCGGGGTTCTGCGAAAGCAGTCGAGATGCGAGAAACGATGTGAGTCCCAGGGCGAAGATGTTGATGAACACGCCAATGATGATCTGATCGACCAGGTACCTGATCGCCAGCACCGCGAGCACCCAGCCGAGCACGATGCCGGAGATGATCGCAGCGATCAGGCCGACCCATTGGTTGGTAACCGAGCCGACGATGACGGCGACAAACGCACCCGTCAACAACTGTCCCTCGATTGCGATGTTGATCACGGCGACTCGTTCACACAAGATTCCAGCCATCGCGCCTAATGCGATCGGTGCGGCCTGTGTAAGGGTGGCTTGCAACATGCCGACGAGGCTGAAGCTCCCGCCAGCGGCAGCCCAGGTGAGGAATGCGAACACGAAGAGCAGTAGCGCTGCGCCAAGCACCAGGTTGGCCTTGTCGCCGAATCCACGGGTGAGCTGGACCGCAGCGAGAAACCCGAACACGACGGTGACCACGATCGTGAAGGCCCGTGCCGGAACTTCGAGCGGCGCGACCTCGATCGCATCGGTCGGGCGCGACAATCCAAATGCTGAGACATCGCCACCGGCGATGGAGAACGTGAACGCGAAGAGCACCAGGGCTGCGAGCCCGAGATACACGATGCCCAGCACTCTCGCTCGGCGAACCTGCTCGGGAGTCTGCAGCCGGATTGGTTCTGCACCTGGGACAGGAACAGCGGTCATGCGCCCCACCCCTTTGTGAGCTGCGCCGGACCGTCGTCTTCGCCTTTGAGGCGGTACAGACCACGGATCAATGCGGGCGCCGCAATGAACACGATCACGAGCGCTTGAATGATCGAGACCAAATCGATTGGAACGAACTCGGTGGCCTGCATTTCCCGGCCACCGGCTCGAAGAGCTCCGAACAGAATCCCTGCCAGAACCACCCCAGCGGGATGTGATCGGCCGAGCAGTGCAAGCCCGATTGCATCAAACCCAATATTGGACGAGAAACCCTGCGTACCGCGGTGAAGAACGCCTTGGACGGTGTCAGATCCGGCGAGTCCGGCGAGACCACCGGCGACGGCCATCACGCTCACGTAAAGCGTGTTGACGCGCATGCCGCCATAGCGGGCGGCGTCGGGGTTGCTACCCAATGCGCGGAACTGAAAGCCGATGGTCGACTTGAACAGGAGCCACCACACAAACCACGCTGCGAGCAGCGCAATGATGATGCCAGCATGCACGCGTAGCTGCGGATCGATAAACGACAGCAGGCGTGGCAGTTGTGCGCCCTCGTCGATGTCCCGGCTGATTGGGTCGTTGCGGTCGGGAACCTGGAATGGACCGGTCTTCAAGAGCCACAAGGTGAGGAACGAGGCAATGAAGTTCAACATGATGGTGGTGATGACTTCGTGAGCTCCCGTGCGAGCCTTCAACAATCCGGCGAATCCGCCCCACAACCCGCCGCCGACAATTCCGCCCACGAGACCGACCAGAGCCAGCAGCGGGAACGGGATGCTCGTGAAGGTGATGCCGATGTAGACCGAGAACATCCCCCCGATCAGGATCTGTCCTTCACCACCAATGTTGAAGAGCCCAGCCCGAAAACCAATCGCCACCGACAAACCCGCCAGAATCACGGGTGATGCGGCGACCAAAGTCTCCGAGATGGCACGGGTCGAACCAAACGACCCTCGGAAGAGCGCGCCGTATGCGCCGCTTACCGCTTCCCAGGACTCGGTGAACCATGCGACGGACCCGAACACTTCCCACAGGTCAGGGTCGGTGAAGACCAAAACGAGCGCTCCGGCAACGAGTGCGGTAAACACCGCGAGCACCGGGATGACGATGGCTTGCAAGAAGCCGCTGTTTGTCCCGGCCACATCGGCGAGAAGCGCAGACGTAGGATCGACAGCTTCGGTCGCGGCGGATGTCTCGGCCTCGGTTCGGTCGTCGTCTTGGATGCTCACGACACGACTCCCTCTGGCTCTTGGGTCGCAGCGGCGAGATCAGCGTCAGGGCTGCTACCGGCCATATACAAGCCCAACTCGGTTGCATCGGTTTCGTCGCGGTTGACGATCGCGACCAGCCGTCCGTCGAACACGACGGCGATGCGGTCGGACAACGCAAGAATTTCGTCGAGCTCGGTCGATACCAAGAGCACTGCGGTTCCGCCGTCTCTCTTCTTGATGATCTGGTTGTGGATGTACTCGATGCTGCCGACATCGACCCCGCGAGTTGGCTGCGATGCGATGATCAGGTCGAGATCTCGGCTGAATTCTCGAGCGACGATCACCTTTTGTTGGTTTCCCCCCGACAAGTTTGATGCGGGCACGTCGATGCCGGGAGTACGCACGTCATAGTGCTCGACGCGTTCGGCCGCTGCCTTATCGACCTCGTCCCACTTCATCGTGATGCCGGAGGAAAAGTCGTCGGTGTAGTAGCTATCGAGCACCATGTTTTCGGCGACCGTGAAGTCAAGCACGAGACCCATGGTCTGCCGGTCTTCGGGAATGTGGGCGACGTTGAGTTTGTGCACGGTGCGCGGGGTTGCCGCGGTCGTATCGGTGCCATTGATCGACACCGATCCGCTGAGCGCAGTGCGCAAACCGGTGATCGCCTCGACAAGTTCGCTTTGTCCGTTGCCCTGCACTCCGGCAATTCCGAGCACTTCGCCGCGCCGAACATCAAAGCTGATATCTGAGACCGCTGCTTGGCCACGGTCGTTAGCGACGACGAGATTGGAGACCGCGAGCACCGGGTCACCGGCGTTGGCGTCCACCTTGTCGATTTCTAGGTCGACGGGTCGGCCCACCATCAGCTCGGCCAGAGATTCCGGGCTCGCTGTGGCGGGGTCGGCTGAGCCGACGATCTTTCCGCGACGAAGCACCGAAATACGGTCCGCAATCTCGATGACCTCGTTGAGTTTGTGCGTGATGAAGATGATGCCTTTGCCGTCCGCTCGGAGCTCTCGCAGAATCGCGAAAAGCTCGTCGACCTCTTGGGGCGTTAGTACCGCCGTTGGCTCGTCGAGTACCAGGAACTTTGCATCGCGAAACAGGACCTTGATGATCTCGACTCGTTGTTGAATGCCGACCGGCAGGTCCTCGATGGTGGCGTCGGGATCGACGGAGAGTCCGTACTTTTCAGAGATTTCTCGGAGGCGCTTCTTCCCTTTACGCAGATTCAAGACGCCGAACCCGTTGGTGGGTTCGTCACCGAGAACAACGTTTTCGACGACACTGAACACCGGCACCAGCATGAAATGCTGATGCACCATCCCAATGCCCGCATCGATCGCATCGTTTGGGGTGGTAAAGCTCTGGATCTGCCCGTCGATCACAATGTCGCCCTCGTCGGCTCCGTAGAGTCCGTAGAGGACGTTCATCAACGTCGACTTGCCGGCACCATTTTCGCCCAACAAGGCGTGGATCTCTCCGGGTTGGACATCGAGGTCGACCGAATCGTTGGCGATGACCCCGGGAAACCGCTTTGTTATCCCGCGCAGCTCCAGATTCACCGTGCTCGCCTTAGATGGAAAGAACTCGCTGCGATCATCAAAGCAATACTCTCGCGGAAATTAGGTCGTGTCGACTTGGCGAACGAACGACGAAGGGGTGCCCCGGCAAGCCAGGACACCCCTTCGTTTCTTGAGATAGGGCGTCGTTCTCAGACGCGTGGATTAGCCGGACCGGGTGGTGATCGATCCGTCGATAATTCCCGCCGAGATGGTCTCGAGCTCCGCTTCGATGTCGGTGCCTTCGTTCCAGATGTTGGTGATTGGCGCTACGCCAACACCACCGGACTCAAGCGTCGAGAGAAGAACAGGACCGGCCTCGCCGTCGCGCACGGCGGTGGCAGCGTCGAGGACGGCAACGTCGATGTTCTTTAGGATCGATGTCAGGATCACGTCATCGAACTCTGCAGCAGTTTGGGTCCAGTCGGCGTCAACACCGAGGATGCGCAGCCCACGCTCTTGTACGAGTGCCGCTGCTCCGAGCCCAACAGGGCCGGCGACAGGCAAGATGATGTCGGCGCCCTCGTCAGCGAGGTTCTCCGCGAACGCACGGCCGTCTTCAAGTGACTCGAAGTTGCCGGTGAACAAACCATCTTGGGCTTCGATATCCCAACCGAGCACGGTCACGTCGGCACCGTTCTCGGCGTTGTAGTACTCAACACCTTGAGCAAAGCCTTCCATGAAGTCGGTTACCGGCGGGATGTTCACGCCGCCGAAGGTTCCAACAACACCGGTTTGGGTCTGGTCAGCAGAGATGTAGCCAGCGAGGAATGCGGCCTGATCGATCTGGAACAGGAGGCCCTGGACGTTGTCGATGGCTGGGTCGTAGGCAAAGTCGACGATCGCGAACTCCTGCTCGGGGTTCGCCTCGGCGGCTGTTTGGGTTGCTCCGCCGAGCAAGAAGCCGACGGTGACGATCAAGTTGCAGTCGCCCTGGTCAATGAAGGATGCAATGTTTGGCTCGAAGTCGGTCTCAGAACCGGACTCGATGACACGTGCTTCCCAACCGAATTCCTCTTCGGCAGCCTCGGCACCTTCGAATGCAAGCTGGTTAAAGCTTCGATCATCGACTCCGCCGGTGTCGGTGACTTCGCACACCGCGCCGCTCTCGCCTGACGTGCTGGCTGTTGAGTCGCCTCCACACGCGGCCGCAATCAATCCGAACGCCGTAAAAAGTGCTAGCCACCGGGTTCTGGTACGCAGCTTCATTTCATCCTCCTGGTTCATCAGGCGTCGAATGAACTCGACGCCCGCGGCCACCCCTCCAAAGGGCACCCCTTTAACTCCACGGAGCATATATCGCGCGATTCCACTCGCGCCTAGTGGTCACACAGCTGACATGAGTCTCGGCACCATGGCCAGCGTGAGCGCTTCAGGATTTGTGACCCATTTGGAACCCCCACGGTCCCAGGGTTCACACATCCCGGCGTTACGCGACGAAGTCGACCGGTGTGCCCAGCGGGACGTGCTCGGCGAGGAAGCGCAGCGTCGACGGCGGAATACGCACACACCCGTTCGACCCCGTGTTGTGATCAGAT
Organism: uncultured Acidimicrobiales bacterium; assembly: GCA_964441145.1. GTDB lineage: Bacteria > Actinomycetota > Acidimicrobiia > Acidimicrobiales > SHLQ01 > SHLQ01. Next base: position 18,754 of record CAYTUB010000035.1, on the reverse strand, counting down.
TCCTGGCCCTCAGCAAACGTCCGATGAATCGCGATCACCGGAAGAGCACCACTAAAGGTTTCCAACGCCTCAGAGAACGACGACAACACGAGCGCAGGCTCACCGAAGTAATCGTCCACCGTGGCTGCAACATAGAAACTGCCGAAGGGAGTCGGGGTCGCCGATCCTCCAACAACCGCGTCGGTTTCGGCGATGAGCTCACCGTTTTCCCACACTCGAACCTGCTGAGAAGTCAGATTCACCTCAGCTCGAGTAAACACTGCCGAGATTTCGTAGTCCTCGGTCGAAACCCACGCTTCTTGGCCATTCGGCCGGATAGGAAGCTGCACCTTCACCCAATCATCACCGGGCTGACCTTCGGTCACCATCAACGTCAACGGCGTACCGAACTGATGCGGATTCGGCTGAAACCACGGCATGGCAAATAGCGCACCATCAGGCTCGACCGAAGGAGTCAAACGCGTCACGTGATCCAGCGCCGTCGCTACCCAGGTCCGAGTCGGATCCGGAGCAATCGTCGACGTCGTCGTAGTTGTTGTGGGAGCAGCCGACGTAGAAGTAGTTGTAGACGTCGTCGGCGCAGCCGTCGTCGTCGTCGTCGGGTCGTCGGCAAGCGCGAGTGCGTCAGGTTGGGGAGTCGCCGTGGATGTCGCCTCGCTCCCGCATGCGCCGGCGATCATCGCTATCACTACGAAAACCGCTGATAACCGAAGTCGCATACAGAACTATTCGGCACGTTGGCTCAGAAAACTGAATAGGTCGCAACTACCAGAAGGTCGCGCTCACCCACCCGAGGGGCCTCATTGAAGATCTGTCCCCCGTTTGATACCTATGACGTACCTTTTGGGGGACAAATCTTAGGCGACGAAGTCGACGGGGGTTCCGAGCGGGACGTTCTCGGCGAGGAAACGCAGCGTCGACGGCGGGATACGCACACAACCGTTCGACCCAGCATTGTGATCAGACTCCTGACCCTCAGCAAACGTTCGATGAATCGCAATCACCGGCAAAGCTCCGCTGAACGTCTCCAGCGCCTCGGAGAACGACGACAACACGAGCGCCGGCTCACCGAAATAGTCATCAACAGAAGCTGCAACATAGAAACTGCCAAATGGAGTCGGGCTCGAAGCACCGCCAACAACAGCGTCGGTCTCGGCAATCAACTCGCCGTTCTCCCACACTCGAACCTGCTGCGAAGTGAGGTTCACCTCAGCTCGAGCGAACACCGCTGAAATGTCGTAGTCCTCGGTCGAAACCCACGCTTCCTGCCCGTTCGGACGAATCGGCAACTGCACCTTCACCCAATCGTCGCCAAGCTGGCCTTCGGTCACCATCAACGTCAGTGGAGTCCCGAACTGGTGCGGGTTCGGTTGTAGCCACGGCATCACGAACAGCTCGCCATCGGGCTCAACCGAAGGAGCCAGACTCGTCACGTGATCCCGAGCCGTCGCAACCCAGGTCCGAGTCGGATCCGGAGCAACCGTCGACGACGTCGGTGTAGTCGGCGCCGCTGTCGTGGTCGTAGAGGGAGCGGCCGTCGTCGTGGTTGTGGTCGTCGTGGTCGCCACCGACCCGACAGCCCTGGCCGCTGTTGAATCCTCGGCAAAGGAGAGTTCATTTCCGGCTGTTTCGGTCTGGTTCAAATCCGCTCCGCATGCGCTGGCGATGACCGCGACAACAACAAAGACGCAAGCTAGGCGGCGACGCATGACCCTCTCCGGGAAGTCGAATCGATCAATGACACGGCCTAGTCAATCAGAGCGTCGGTCCGAATGCGCACTTGTTCGGCATCTATGTGTTCCTGGAGCACTCGCCCAAAGAGCTGTTCGGTTCGTTCGAGGCGACCGATGACTCCGGGCTTCTCCGTGTAGGCAAAGATCGCAGCGTGTCGAGGCTTGGACTCGGTGGGCACCCGGCTTACCGAGTGCAGTGAGTAGCGGCCTCGGAAGATTTGCATATCACCAGGTCGCAGATCGATCGTGTGCACGCCACGCCGGCCGCCGTCGAGGACTTCCTTGATGTGATCGAAACCTTCGTCCCCCTCGCTTCGGATGTTGTGCACATATTCAAAGAGTCCGCCACTCTCTGCCTCTTCTACGAGCACGGTCACCGCGAACTCGTTGGTATCGAAGTGCCATGTGAACTGCTGACCAGGGTCGAGAATGTTTGCCGTCAACCCTGCGAGCGGATCTGCGTAGGGGTGCAGCTCGGCTATCTCCAAGCAATCGGCCAAGAACGAAGCGAGGTCCGCGTGTTCAAACATCTGCCGCATTGCGGTGGCCGGTTCCCAGGAGTCGCCGGGAATGAACCCACTCGAGCGTTCGAGGAACGTGTTCATTGGGTGATCGTCGGGAAAGTCGGGATTCTGGTGGAAATGGAAGTACGGGTTGATCACCTGCGTGGAAAAGTGCGTGGTGTGCTTGCGCTCCCAAATCTCCTCGCCCAAGCGTTCGAGCGCACCCGGCCGAACCAGGTCTTTCACCACTGCGCATCCCGTCGAGGACAATTCGGAGCGAGCCGTTGCGATCGCCTCCTGGTACCCGGGCGAATCGGGCTGATCGATCGGATACCGGTCGAGGTCGATCAACTCTCCGAGGGTCATCGTGGAAGTGTCAGCCATCTCACGCCTCCCAGTGCGGGACCCAGTCGCCATCGAGACGGAACGACAGTTGCGCATCATCTTCGATTCGCTTCGCTACATGCAGTTCGCCAACGTCGGGACCGTAGCGTTGCGTTGCTCGATCAAAGGTCTCATAGGCCCGTTGGGTCATAGGCAAATCGGTGGTCACGTTTTCACCAAGCTCCATGGTCAGCCCGAGATCCTTCATGCAGAGGTCGAGGGTGAAGCTCGGGTCGTAGTGTCCGGCGAAGATCGACGGCGCGTCGTGACGAGCGACGAAGCTGTCGCCGACCGAATCCTTGATGGCATCCCACAACACATCGAGCTCCACACCGTTGGCCATGCCAAGGGCAAAGCCTTCGCCGAGCGAGGCTGCATGGATAAACCACAACTGGTTCGTGACCAACTTGGTGACGTTGCCGGTGCCCAAGGGGCCGCACTTGATTGCTCGACCGAGATGTCCGAGCACAGGGCATACCCGGTCGAGGTCTGCCGGCGTTCCACCGGCGAAGAGCGTGAGCTTGCCGTTGCGTGCTCCGTCAACCGCGCCCGTCACCGGCGAGTCGACAACGGTGACGCCATCTGGGGTTGTTCCCGCTAGCTCAATGACGAATTCTTTGCGATTGGTGGTCAGGTCGACCCAAATATTTCCCGGCGAGAGTTCGCTGAGCGCTCCCCCATCGACCATCACGGCTTTCACGTGGTCGGGTCGCGGAAGCGAGGTGAGCAAGAGATCTGCATGCTGGGCACACGCGTTTGCATCGGCACCCGCGGTGCACCCAGCCGCGACTGCAGCCGCTAAGGCATCGGGGTTGATGTCGTATGCCACCACGTCGAAACCGGCCGCGGCGAGGCGACTCGCCATCGGGCCTCCCATGTTCCCCAGCCCGATGAAACCAATTTTTTCTACCAATGCAGTCCTCCCCCGAAGATCGCCCCAACAGTACATGGCTGATTAAATGAAGCCATGAGCCAGAACGACAGCCGAACCACGAGGAAGGCGCGAACGATTCTGCCCGAGGACGGAGTCTCGATCGCCATTCCCGCCGTTGCCCTCCACGCCGACGGCGAACCGCTCGAAAGCGAAGCTGGCAAAACCGTTAAGGCCCTTTTCACTCGAAGCCTCAAAGCACAACCAGACCCGACCGCAAAGGTTCTTGCCTTCACCGCGGATGGGACCGCGGTAATGGATACCAAAGCCTCGAACGCCGGAATCCCGAACGCCCTTATCGCCCGGACGACAGAGTTCCCGAGCGTGCTCGAGCAAGATGAGGACGGCTTGGTGGTCGAACTGGCCGGGGCAAAGTACCGGATTGGCCGTATCCATAAGTCGACGATGTTGTCGGCCATTGACAGAGTCGCCGTATCTGAAGTCGCCGATTCCGAT
>CAYTUB010000035.1:0-14647 GCA_964441145.1 uncultured Acidimicrobiales bacterium | reverse complement strand
ATGTCGCTGAACCCCATGTCGCTGAACCCCATGTCGCTGAACCCCATGTCATCGACGAGCAGACACCAGAGGCCGAAGTGGCCGCCGACAAGCTCGCCGAGTCTGACGATCTGGAAGTGCACAAGGAAACCCCGGCGACCTCTGAAGAGGTAGAGGAAACCGAAGAGGCAGAAGAGATAGAGGATGCCGTCGACCTCGACCCCCCAGAGGAGGACGCCTCCCCCACTAGACAGACCAACGACGACATCGAGGTCGTCGAGGTCGTCGAACTCGACGACGCAATTGAAGAAGACGCCATTGCGACAGCACCGCCTGAGCAACCAGCCGAAGCCTCCCCCAAACCGGCGCATACGTCGGTGGTTGCTGGAGCGAAAGCCTCGGCTTTGAGCTGGACAGAGTCGTTCGAGAAGGCGCTGTTCGATGAAACGCCCAGCGCTCCCATCGAGACTCGATCACGCCCAACTATCCAGTGCCAACGCCTACTACGAGGCCAGCACGTGTACCTCGCTGTTCCCGGTGCAGCGCAACCGCGGAAAGGCACCGACGATCCCAAAGGGGACTTTCTCGTGGCATTCACCGACAGCGGGGTCATCTTGTTTAAGCCGAGCCGCGGCAATAAGGCCCTGCCCCGCGATGTGATCGGCCCGATCGACAGCGAGCCTCAACACTTCGAGCCAGCCGACTACTCAGAACGCGCAGGTGGGCTGCTCACCGTGGGCGGCCGCCAATACATCGTGCCGCGAGCCTATGTTCGAAGCCTGACCGCTTACCTGGACGAAAATCGTTCCTAGGTTTCCGCGGTTGTGCGACCCTGCCAGGCCTCGCGCCAGCCCACTCGGCTTCCCGTTCGGAGCAACGAGTAGCGGTAAATGGCTCCTGCAATGCGCAACATGATCACGGTCGAAATGGCAAGGATTACCAGACTAAGAATCGGTTGCCACAGCGGCGGATCCACCAGAGCCATGCGAAACGGTATGAGCACCGGCGCAGTAAAGGGAACGAAGGACGCCACCGTGACGACAAGGCTGCCCGGCGAGGTGAAGCTCGCTGCGGCGATCACGTACCCAACGATGAGCGGCAAGCTCATCACACCCTGCACACTTTGTGCATCCTCGACCCGGGGAACCATGGAGCCAACCGCCGCAAATCCTGTGGCATAAAACGCGAACCCGAAAACGAACGTGACGAGCATTAACGGCACGGCACTCCACACACCACTGGGAACTTCGAGGTCTTCCCAGGTGAGCAACGTCAAGGCCGACCCGAGGACCAGCGCCGACATTTGTAGGGCGGCGAGGACCCCGAGGCCGATGAGCTTTCCGCCGAGCAGGGTCGCTGGGCGCACGTGTGAGAGCAGAATCTCGACCACCCTCGATGACTTTTCCTCGATGACACCGAGGGTCATAAACGAACCCCACGTCGACAACAAGATGAAGGTGCCAAAGGCCGCTACCCCAGCCACGATCGCGCGGGCAACGAATTCGTTACCTCCGCCATCGAGACGTACTTCTTCGACATTTACCGGGGCGAAGAGCGAGCCGAGTTCATCGGGGCTCAACCCCAGGTCGACGGCCCGTTCGCTGAAGGCCACTTGTTGGATGATGCCACGCACATAGGTGTCGAGCTCCAGGTCTGGGATACCACCCCAGGTCAACGCCTCACCGTCGAAGGCAACATCGAGATCACCATCTTCGAGCAGTTCGTTCACATCGTCGCCGGTCATCTCGATGACCGGATCGAGCTCATCGGTTCCCATTTCGAGCGGCACCTGAAGGTCCGCAACTTCAGCGCTCAACCCAATGGTTACCTGGCGTCCACTCGCATCGCCCGACAGGATCATGGGCAGAACTCCTGCGGCGACCGTGCCCAAAAAGAACACCGCCATGATGACTTGGAAGCCTCGGGAACGTGCCCGAGTGACGATCTCGCGTTTTGCGATCAGCCAGATCATCAAACGACCGTTGTTTCGCTTCGGGCTCCCGCCGCTTCGACCATCTCGACAAAGACCTCTTCAAGGCCCGGAGCTTCGACGCCAACTTCGACGACCTCGCCTGCCGCGGTTGCCTGCGCCAAGATCGCGCCAGCATCTGCGCCTACCGGGAGGCGGACGATCGCGTGCACGTCGCTTCGTTCGAGAACCTCGCCCTCGGGCGGTTCCCACGCGACCGGGTTGGTCCAGCGCACACGCAAACGCCGGGTTGGCGACGCCGCCCGGAGGTCCGCTATTGCACCGCTGGCCAAGCGCTTTCCGTCGGCCACGATCACCACTTGTTCGCACAAGCCCTCGACCAGGTCGAGTTGATGCGATGAGAACAGCACCGAGACGCCGGCCTCTGACCGTTCGGTAATGATGGTCCGCATTGTTTCGGCAGCGACCGGATCGAGCCCAGCGAAGGGTTCGTCGAGGACGAGTAGCTCCGGGTTGTGTACGAGCGAAACGGCGAGCTGGACGCGTTGTTGATTGCCGCCGGAGAGGTCTTGAAGATAGGTGTCAGCTCGCTCGTCAAGATCGAGCCGCTCTAGCCAGTAGTTGGCCCTGTCCACCGCGGTCGAGTCGTCCAACTGTGCAAGACGAGCGAAGTAGACGATCTGCTCGCGTACCTTCATACGCGGATAGAGGCCGCGATCCTGAGGCATATAGCCGGTGCGCGTTCGAATCGAGTCGTCTACCTCGACCCCATCCCAGGTGATCGCGCCGGCGTCTGGGCGAACCATGCCCACAACCGAACGCATCGTGGTGGTCTTGCCCGCACCGTTCGGCCCAAGAAACCCAACGAGCGCCCCTCGCGGAACCTCAAGGCTCAAGCCATCTACCGCACGAAGATCGCCGAAGCGCTTCTCCAGTGATTCGATGCGCAATCCGTCGCCGCCCTGCATGCAACGAGACCATAGCCGTGCGACCTGGCTAATCAGTGCTTTCGGGCGTTCGTAGATGGGTGGCTAGAAACTCTGCCGTCTGACGCCAGGCAACCGCTTCAGCCTCAGCGTCAAATTCGGGGCGACCCGCTTCGGCAAATCCGTTGGACGTTCCTTCGTGATGTTCAAAGCGAAAGTCGAGCCCGGCCATTTGCAAGCTCAACCCGAGGTCCGCGACCTCAAGATCGGAGACGAGTGCATCGCTCGTTGCCCAATGGGCAAGGTACGCAGCCTGAGATCCATTCATCGAGATCGATTGCGATCCGTAGTAGGTCACGACAGCGCTGATCTCTTCGGTGAGTCGAGCCGAGGCCCACAGCGCCCAGGACGCTCCGGGGCCGTACCCGACGACGCCAATCGGGGCGACGGGGTCGAGCGAAGCCTTCCGTAAGATCCCGAGGCTGGATTGCACCAACGACGCGGTGACGTTCATGTCGGCATCACCGAGCGCGGCGAGTGCATCGCTCTCTTCCTCGAAGACCACACCTGCGTTGAGGTCAGGGGCGAGCACGGTGAAGCCATGATCGGCCAGCCGATTCGCCGTGTCCTTGGTGTGCCGGTTCAGGCCCCAAAGCGAGTGCAACACCAATACGCCTGGCCCGGGGCCAGCATCGGGCGAAATGAAATACCCCGACCCTGCATTTGCGCTCACGTGTCGGTGGAGGGGTCGGCGGAGCCTGCGGATCCGAGCACTTCAGGCAAAACCACTGCTTGGGCGACATAGGTGGTCGTGCCCTCAAAGGTCAGTGTCGGCGAACCGTAGAGCACGTAACCATCGGCGAGCGCGTCGGAGACGCGCTCACAAAATGCCGCTGTATCTGGGCCGGTAAGCAACCGGTAACGCAACCGAGAATCCTGAACCATACGACAGAAGATAACAATGATTGGCCGTATACAGTCCGTTCCATGACCTACGCCGGTGATCTATCTCCCGTCGACGCGCACCACCTGTTGCTCGAGAGGCCCAACGCCGTGCTCATTGATTGTCGAACCAAAGCCGAGTGGAGCTTCGTGGGAATCCCCGATGTTTCCGGCATCCGCCTCGTCGAGTGGACGAGCTGGCCAAGCGGCGCTCCCAATCGCGACTTCGTTGCACAGGCAACGACAGATCTCGAACCGGACCAGCCCGTTGTCGTGGTGTGCCGATCAGGTCACCGCAGCGTCGCAGCCGGCCATGCGCTCGCGGCTGCTGGATTTACCCAGGTGTTCAACGTGCTCGAAGGATTCGAGGGTGACCTCGACGGCAACGGCCAGCGACGGGGAGGATGGCGCGGCGCCGGTCTTCCCTGGCACCAGTCATAGGGGACTCACAGATCGCACTAACCCAAGTCTGAACTGGGCGTTATTATGTGTGCATGGCCTCTAAGAACTTGACCCAGGAGACCTTCGACCGTCTGAAGGCCGAACACGAAGACCTGACCACGCGTGGCCGGATCGACATTGCTCGAAAGATCGAAACGGCACGAGAGCTCGGTGACCTCTCAGAGAACGGCGATTATCACGCCGCCAAGGAGGAGCAAGGCAAAATGGAGGGGCGCATCATGTTCCTCGCCAAGACCTTGGAAGACGCCGAGATTGTGGAGGTCGTCAACGACGGCACGGTGTCTCTCGGACTGGTCGTAGAGCTGCGTTACGAGGGAGACGACGACACCGAGAAGTACCTCGTCGGCTCGATCGAGGAACGCCAGGAAGGCGTAGAAATTCTCTCGCCGGGATCACCGCTGGGCGAAGCACTCCTTGGCGCGAAGCCAGGCGATACCGTCTCGTTTGAATCACCAACGGGTGCAACCCTCAAGGTCGAGGTCGTCGGCGTCGGGTGAGCGGGTCGGATGCTCCGAACGTGACGTTCCCCGAACCCACCAGGATCGAGCTTTCCGAACGCGCAACGACGGCAATCTACGACAGCGGCCCGCCAAAAAGTTCCGCGGCCGACCACCCTCCCGTCGTCTTGTTGCACGGATGGTGCGTCAACGCGTACGTGAATTTCGGCTCGGTCTATGAAGCGTTAGCCAAAGAGCGCCGGGTTGTCATGATCGACCTTCGTGGACACGGGCTCGGTGCCGACGCTCCCGACGGCTTCCTGCTCGAAACCTGCGTCGATGACGTACTGGGTGTGCTCGATCACCTCGGAATTGAGCAGGCGGTCATCGTTGGCTACAGCCTGGGCGGCGCCGTAGCTCAACTGTTTGCCCGACGGGCGCCAGAGCGAACCGCTGGTTTGGTTCTCTCCTCGACAACCGAGTTCTTCCGCGGGTACCTCTCGATTCGATCGCAATTTCGAGGTCTCGAACTGTGCGCAGCTGCGCTAAAGCGATTGCCCTCGGCGATCCGCCAGCCCGTCTTCAAAACAGTGGCGACGATTGCGTGTTTGCGTTACCCCGGTTGGGTGCGCACCGAAGTCTTTCGCAACGATCCCGTCACGCTGCTCGAAGCCGGCGCATCACTTGGGACGTTCGATTCGAGTTCATGGATTGGCGAACTCGACATGCCGGTCGCGGTGGTGGTTACCGCTCGCGACCGGGTCATCCCGCCGGACTCGCAGTATCGCCTTGCCGACGACACGAACGCGGTACTCACCATCACCATCGATGCCGATCACGACATTCCGGTGCGAAACGATCCGCGCTTTCGCGACGCGTTATACGAGGCGATTCGTGCGGTCACACCTTCGCTCATTGACCACTCCAGCTGAGCGTCACTGATCGAACCCACCGATGTGGCCGAACCCAGCCCCTCGCTACGGATAGAATCGCTGGTGGTGACGACACGATTCTTGATAGGTGGCCTCCTTCTCGCGCTCGCCATAGCGGCTTGCGCCCCTCGCGACGGCGACGAGATCGGGGGCGCACCAATCTTCAATGGAACAACGCCCGACGGCCAGATCGTCGAGCCACCAATAACAACGCTGCCCGCTCCTCAGATCGACGCGATCCGGGTTCCCAACGACACCGCATCGATTCAAGACGCCGTAAATATCGCGCAATCCGGTGACCTCATCCTGATCGAACCCGGCACCTACTTCGAACAGGTCGTCGTGACCACGCCCGACATCGTCATTCGCGGCCGCGACCGCAACGCCGTATTCGTCGACGGGACGCATCAATCAGCCACCGGGTTCACCGTGCAAGCCGATGGAGTGGCGATCGAGAACCTCACCGTCCGCAACTATGTCAACGACTCCATCACCGTTTCGGGAGATGCGACAGGCGTGCCAAGAAACGGATTTCGTGCTCTCCATGTGACGACCTCGAACTCGGGCGGAAGCGGAATCACGGTCAGCAACACCCAGAACGCCGAGATTCGTCAGGGCTGGTTCTCCGGCCACGGCGACGCGGGTGTCACCGTTTCTGACTGCAACCAATGTGCAACTCTGATCACGACCAGCCTGGCTGAGTTCAATGCGCGCGGGTTCTCGATTAGCGGAGCCTCCAACGGCGTGTCTGTCTTTGCGTCGACCAGCCGAAACAATCGCGCTGGAGTCGTCGTCGAAGACAGCCCCAATCAGCCCTCGACTGGCGTCGTCGTCGCAGGGAGCCTGGTCCAAAACAACGGCTTCTCTCAAAGTCCGAACAACGACGATACGTGGGAGAACCTGTACGGGGTCGGCGTGCATATCGGCGGCACCTTCGACTCGACGGTCGTGTCCAACCGAATCGGTGGAAACCTTCGTGCGGGAGTGCTTCTCTCGCCCAACATCGCACAAACCTCTGGAGACCCGATTGCGGCGCGGGTCGAACGAAACGTCACAGCCGAGCACCCCGAAGGCGACATAGTTCTGGCCTTTGCCAATGCGGTTATCGATCCGGCGCTCTGCATTATCGAAAACACCGGTGCCGTGCTCGCGCCGAGCGGAGCGACCGAAGCAGCAACATGTTCTGCAAACAGCATCGCTCCGCCTCTGTTGGGATGGACAGGTGCACCGCGTCCGTCGATCCCTCATCAAAACGTCGCCGTCCCACCGGTTATCGATGGTCTCGCCCAAGCCGATTCCGCGTTACCGGTTCCCGCTGGCCCCGTCACGCTCCCCGATCCGTCGACGGCGGTTGTCCCCGAAGGCTAAACGCGCAGGCTACTTTGCCTTCTTGGCTCTGCGCTTTGGGCCCTCGAGCACGAGCATCATTCCCAAGACGACCACCAGGACGACCCCGGCGATCGCGAATCCCCAGAGTTGTCTCGGTGGGTCTTCGGTCGTCCAGACCACTCGGAACTCCTCAGGATGATCACCATCGAGATCCCAGATAACAATGCGGCCCTGAATACGATCCCCATTGTGTTCCTCTATGAGGTCAGGGGTATTGACTCGAAACTCTGCTGCCGGCCACTGGGACCGGTTCACCAGTGCGCGTAATTCGGGGTCATCGGTCGAGGTGAGAATGTCGGCTGGAGCGTCGGCAGGAAAGAAGATGGCCTCGGTTCGCTGGTCGTCTAGGGCTCGCACTTGGCCCCCGCTGACCAACAGAGAATCCAGCTCGGTAGCTGAGGTGCGCCACAACGCGTCGACGGTACGGCGATCCTGCTCACCGCTGGCGACCAGTGAGACTTCGTCGGGGTCGACAGCGAAGTCAAAGGGCAGATCGCCGATCTCCCCTGTTCGCACCGCTCGGTCGATGACCTCACACGGATCACCCTCAAAGAGCGCCTCTTGGAGCGGGTCGTTACAGACCACGATCGCCTGTGCCGCGAGCTCAACTTCACCATCGGCGCGGACCTTCACCTCTTCGATATAGCCGTCGCAAGCGGTGAGAACGAACAATCCCAAGAGGAGGAACTTCTGCCAACGTGACCAGCGCACCTCGATAGCGTACGGCCCTCCAAGGCCACTCGACATACCGACCAGCCGATGTTCACAGGACATAGCACTACGAAATTCGCCACACGCTACTTAGCCGATAACGGCTTGAACACAGACCTCGCTACTTGGAGCGAACACCAGCTCATCGATGAACAACACTCCCGGTCCGTCATCTTTGAAGATCCGGGGCACTGCATAGGCTGCCGAAGCAGGGGCTGCATCGGTCGCAAGGCCATGCTGACCATCGGGGAGTCCCAACAAATTGAGAGAGCTGCTCTGCTCGATGACTTCCATGTCAGCGTCGAGCCACTCAACCCAGGCCTCGGAGTTTGAAACATCGCCCGCGATTCGGGAGTTAAAGCTGAAGAAGTACGCGACGCTCGGTTCGATCGACACGACCTGTCCGTATGCGCCGAGCAGGCCAGGGTCGCCGATCTCTAACGCATCGCTTCCGTCGACACCCGCGTCGCGGACGATGCGTTCGCGATCGGGGTTGTCCGGATCGAGATAAAAGTTGCTCGGGAACTCCGCTTCCTCAAAGCCTGCTGTGGTGATGAGGTTGCATTGCAACGACCCGGCAAATCCTGCTTCCCACGGATCGATTTCGAAGTTGTCTCCCGCGAGCACCGGAATCCTGTCGGACTCGGGAATGGTCGCTTCAGGAAGAGTCGTCGGGGCCGCTACCTCGCGCGTCCCGGTGCCGTCGTTAGACAGGAAAGTGAGGTAGCCAAAGACCCCGATGGCGACCCCGAGAGCAACGGCGAGCGCCGCCTTTAGTGCCTCGAGACCGCGAGATGGAGTCGTTTCATCGACCGCCTCGTCGGAATTATGTGCCTCTCTTGCGCTCTCCTTATTGCCTGAGCTCTTTTGACGATGGGCTCGCTCGGCGTTGTCGGACGCTGGCGCACTGTCGGAGCGAGCACGCTCTTTGGTGCGCTGAGCGTTGCCCGTCTCGGGCACCGATACTGGCTCCGTGCCGCGAACTCCGGAGACAAAGGCGTTCAGCGACGGGAATCGGTTTTCGGGCTCTTTGGACAGCGCCTTCAGGAGTGAAACCTCGAGCGACTCTGGTAGCGAAGGTTTTACGAGACGAATGGGCGTTGGTTCGGCGAGCAGCAGGTGATGCACAAAGGCATCGGAACCATCGAAGCCCACAATGGGTGGGGCGCCGGTGAGAAGCTCGTGCAGCAAAACGGCAACGGCGTACTGATCGGTTTGCGGTGTGGCGACGCTGCCGACGATCAACTCCGGTGCGAGGTATCGAAAGGCTGTGGCGTCAACCCTGTCGAGGATCTCCATCTCGCCGCGCCGGGTACGACCTACTCCAAAGTCCGTGATCTTGAGTGTCGGCTGTGGCCCGGTCCCGGTTTCCGCCACGATTTGAGCCGGATGCAGGTCACCGTGGACTACACCCGCCGAGTGGACGGTGTCGAGGATCGCCGCGAGCTGCTCAACGAGGTGCAGGGAATCGTCGAGCGACAGCACACCACGCCTGGTCATGAACTCTGCGAGCGTTTCGCCTTCGACCCAGTCAAAGACCAGCACCCGCTCCCCCGCAATGATGTGGTCATCACGAAACTTCGCCATGCCTGGGTGATAGATCGTCGACAGGATCGCTGCTTCGCGTTCGCTGCTATCTGCGTCTCGACCAGCGACGAGCACCTTTAGGGCGACCTGGTCGCCTGTTGCGTCGTGGCGGGCGCGGTAGATCCTGCTCGAACCACCGATCACCGGACTCGCGAGAATCGAGTAACCGAGCGCCAACGCCACTCCCTCGAAATTGCTGGTCAAAACGCGGGTCTATCCTCCTGAGCGTCCTTGCTAATAGTACGTGTCAGCCGCTCAAGCTTGTTATCGGAGGTTGACGGGGTACGGCATCACTTCGATACACTCAGCGGCCGGCACGTTCCGAAGTTCGGTGAGATTCCGACACTGTCCCGCAACGGTAGTCCTCCCAGGAGGCAAGTCCGGACGAGTTCGCGTCAACAACACACCACGAGCCCCCGAGGAGGGGATCTGGTCTTCACGGTTCTCCTGTGTTGGCCAGCCAGGAGAACAATATGAAATGCCGTCTACTGATCGCTCTAGTAGCGCTCGCACTGGTCGCCGCTGCATGCGGTAATGACACCGTCGCCACCCCATCGGTATCAGGTGATGCTCCCGACTCCGAGGAATCCGCCACCGTGCGCATCGTGTCGCTGAGTCCAACGGCGACCGAAATGCTTTTCGCTGTCGGCGCAGGCGACCTGGTCATTGCCGTCGACGCATTCTCGAACTTTCCTGCCGAGGCCCCAATAACGGAGCTCTCCGGCTTTGAGCCCAACGTCGAAGCGATCGCTGGTTTCGAGCCCACCGTTGTGTACTCGCAAAGCCCGATCGAGGGCCTCGACGCGCTGGATATCGAGAACATCGTGCTTCCAGCAGCCGCATCGTTCGATGACGTCTACGACCAAATCGAACAAGTCGGAGCCGCGACCGGCAACGTGGGCGAGGCAGCAGAGCTCGTGCTCCAGATGCAGACCGATATCGACGCAGTTCTCGCGTCATTGCCCGAGCGTGAGACTCCACTGACCTACTACCACGAGATCTCCACTGACTTCTTCAGTGCAACCTCCAGCACCTTCATTGGGCAGGTGTACGGCCTACTTGGGTTGGAGAACATCGCAGATGCCTCCGACCCCGACGGCGCATCCTTTGGATTCCCACAACTGAGCGAAGAGATCATCATCGCTGCCGACCCCGACATCATCTTCTTGGCTGACACGATCTTCGAAGCCCAGACGGCCGAAACCGTTGCAGCCCGCCCAGGTTGGGATCAGCTCTCGGCGGTCGCGAACGGATCGGTGGTCGAGATGAACGACGACATTGCGTCCCGTTGGGGACCGCGCCTCGTCGAGTTCTTGCAGGTAGCAGGCGAAGCTGTCGCTGCCGTCGAAGCCGTTCCCGCCCAGTAGACCTCGAACGACGAGAGAGATGTGATGAATACCCGCCCCGCCGGGATCCGCCTCTGGTGGATCTTTGGCGCGGCGGGATTCGTGCTCCTTGCCAGCGCGGCAGCGCTTCTAATCGGACCGCTCACGATCGACCGCACAGGAATCATCCGTGACGTGGCAGACGCGATCTTTCCCGGAACCATCGAGTCGGGCCTGACCGATCAGGAAAGCGCAATCGTGCGCAACATTCGCCTGCCGCGCATTGCCCTGGGGCTCCTGGTCGGAGCGGCGCTCAGTACCGCTGGCGCGAGCTATCAAGGCGTGTTTCGCAATCCCCTCGCCGACCCATTCCTCCTGGGTGTGGCCGCTGGCGGTGGCCTCGGCGCAACCATCGCGTTCGTGTACCAGCTTGGCGATGCACGTGGCTTTGGCGATCCTGTGCAACTGCTGGCTTTCGGAGGCGCACTTCTAGCCGTTGCTATGACCTGGTTTATGGGTGTGCTGGGCGACCGGCAAAACTCCGCAGCAACACTGATCCTCGCTGGCGTCGCAGTCGCCGCGTTCTTCACCTCGATTCAGACCTTTCTCCAACAACAGAACGCAGACCAGATCCGACGCGTCTTCAGTTGGATTCTCGGCGGCCTGAACACCGGCGGATGGGACGAACCGCTCCAACTCCTGCCGGTCGCCGTCTTCTGCATCGTCGTGCTGTGGTTAAGCGGCCGAACCCTCGATGTCTTGAGCGTCGGCGACGAAGAAGCAACCGCGCTCGGGCTCTCGGTCGGTCGAGCACGGTTGATCATCGTCGTCGTTGCCTCCTTCCTCACTGCCGCCGCAGTTGCCGTCAGCGGACTCATTGCCTTCGTTGGCTTGATCGTCCCGCACACGATTCGCCTGATCTTCGGCTCCAGTTACAAGGTGATCGTGCCCCTCTCCACTGCCGCGGGAGCTGGCTTCCTCGTGCTCTGCGACCTGTTGGCACGAACGCTGCTGACACCCGCCGAGTTACCGATTGGCGTCGTCACAGCTTTCTTCGGCGCCCCATTCTTCATCGTCATCCTGCGAACGGTGCGACTCCGGTGAGCAACGCAATCGACTTGTTGCTCGACGTCCGGTCGGTCGGAGTATCGGTTAAATCCGCGACCCTTGTGGACGACGTCAACCTTCAGGCCGAGCGTGGTGACTGGCTGTCGATCATTGGTCCGAACGGTGCGGGAAAGTCGACTCTTCTCAAAGCCATGGCGACCGGTGCCCCGACGACCGGCGAAATTCTCATCGATGGCACCAACATTGCCGAGCTGACCACGTCGGCACGCGCTGCGCTCGTGTCATGGGTGCCGCAATCGCCCACGATCCCGAGCGGCATGACCGTGCTCGACTACGTCTTGTTGGGTCGCACACCGCACCTGCATCCGCTTGCGAGCCCACGCCGCGAAGACGTCGAGCTTGGCGAAGCGGTTCTCGAAGATCTCCAACTGTCGTCATTGTCCGCCCGACTCGTCGAGACGCTGTCGGGAGGCGAACGCCAGCGGGCCGTTATCGGTCGAGCACTCGTGCAAGAGGCCCCGCTGATGCTGCTCGACGAACCAACGAGTGCCCTCGACCTCGGCCATCAGCAGGACGTCCTGGCGCTACTCGACCGACTCCGGTCCACCGGCGAGCGGACCATCATCACGACCATGCACGACCTCACGCTCGCTG
This sequence comes from uncultured Acidimicrobiales bacterium, assembly GCA_964441145.1. Lineage (GTDB taxonomy): Bacteria > Actinomycetota > Acidimicrobiia > Acidimicrobiales > SHLQ01 > SHLQ01. The sequence continues at coordinate 2,305 of CAYTUB010000035.1, read as the reverse complement.
GCGCCTTCGCCGACGAACTCGTGATGATGAGCAATGGCAGCGTTGCCCATCGCGGATCGGCGCACGACGTGCTGACCGAATCCAACATTGCCGAGCACTACGGCGCAGAGGTACGCGTCGAACTCGTGGACGGCACTGTTCTGGTAGTCCCTCGCCTGACTACCACGTCTACCATTTCCCCAACATCTGAACAGGAGTAGCGATGGCTACCGAACCGATCCGAGAAAATCCAGCCGAGTCGCACAACGTGGTTGCGAAGTCGCTGGTGGTCGTCAATACCGGCGACGGCAAGGGCAAGTCGAGCGCGGCGTTCGGTGTGATGGTCCGTGGCTTGGCGCTGGATTGGCCAGTTGCGGTCGTGCAGTTCATCAAGTCGGGCGACTGGAACGTTGGCGAAGAAAAGATGGGACGCAAGCTCGGCGTCGATTGGTTCAACCAAGGCGATGGGTTCACGTGGAACTCCGAAGACATCGAGCACGACAAAGCACTCGCCCAAGAAGGCTGGGAGAAGGCCGCTGCCCTGATCGCAGCGAACGAGCACCGACTGATCATTCTCGATGAGCTCACATATCTGATCAATTGGGGTTGGATCGATCCAGAGCCGGTATACGAGGCCATCTCGAATCGACCAGAGCAGGTGAACATCGTCGTCACCGGCCGCGATGCACCAGACGGGCTGATCGAGGTCGCCGATACCGTCAGCGAAGTGGTCAAGGTCAAGCACGCTTTCGACCGCGGAATCATCGCCAAAAAGGGAATCGATTTTTGATGGTAGACGGGCACAAAATCGGCACAGGTTTCACGTTGCTCCTCGGTGGGGCACGAAGCGGCAAGAGTGACCTTGCCGTATCGCTCGCCTCTCAATGGGATGGCGAGGTCGTGCTCGCCGCAACCGCCGAGGCCGGCGATGACGACATGGCGGCGCGTATCGCCAGGCATCAGATCGAACGGCCATCGAATTGGGGCCTGATCGAAGCGCCGTTGCTTCGGGCTGGTGACGTGGCCGATTGTGATCCTGGAGCGCTCGTGATCATCGACTGCATCACGATGCTCGTAAACAACCTTCTGTTCGACGGCCGGTCCGACGACCAGATCGACGAACATGCCTCGGTCCTCGCGCATGCCCTGGTCAGCCGTAGTGCGCCAACGCTGGTCATCTCGAACGAAGTCGGGCTCGGCATCGTCCCTGAGACAGAAATCGGACGTCTCTACCGCGATGTGCTGGGGCGCTACAACCGGCGCCTCGCAGAGCGGGCCGAGACCACCTTGTTCATCGCAGCAGGCAAAGCAATGCCCCTGCTTCGCGTTAGTTGGTAGACGCCTCGTCGACCACGCGTTGCGCAGCGCGATCCCCCGCGATTGCGCCCCGCACGATCAACCACAGCGCGGCTACCTGTGTGAGGCCAAAGACGATACCCCACACCAGGAGTGCCCGGTTTGGTGAGCCGCCGCCGATAGCGAGGCCTGCGGGAGCTGCCAGGAGCCCGCTCAGCTTGATCAACTGACCGCCTTGGGCGGTGCGGTCGCGGCCCACTTGGTGGGCGGTCAGCCACGCCTCATCTGAGGCCATTGTCGCCTTCGTGCGGATGCCGGCGATTCCATTCCGGTCGAGTTCACCGGCGGAACCACGATTGGCGATGCCAGTAATGAGGTAGCCGACCCCGATCATTGTGACGCCAACGACAAACATCAAGATGAACACCACCGACCACGGAACGGGCGAGGCCTGAGCGAGCATCCTCTTACCGTAGCGCCGTGATCAGAACTGTTCGTAACGGCTGATGGCTCCAGTTTGTTCGGCTCGTTCGAGAATCTCGAGCCCGAGAACCGAGAATCCGAAATACAGCACGGCGCCTGCAAGGACCGCCCACCCCCAGGCCACCCCGAACAAGCCGAGGACTAGACCGGCAATGCCGAACACGGGTGCCGCGAGGCCACTGACACCAAAGCCGATCTTGGTGAACGCTGCGATGACCTCGTTGCGACGCAACAAGCCAAAGGTGGTAGCCGCCGTCGAGGACACTGTGGCCAACGCTGCAATCCAACCGAGGCTGCCAATCCACCAGTTGATGGCCGAAAAGATCGTCGACCCGATGAGCATCATGTACGCCAGCAAGTTGAGGTCGCCCGCGGCGGCCTCATAGCGTTGCTCGTCGGTTAGCCCGTCGGCGGGTTCTTCGGCCACGCCCAAACGCTACTGGCAGCTACTCGAAGCTGACACGGTGGCACCGTTTGGTGCCGGCCACCAACGGGCCTAGCCTGCGCTGGTGATGGGTGACATACCAACAACGCGAGGACTAGTTGC